>NZ_PCPW01000040.1:0-1340 GCF_002979835.1 Arthrobacter sp. MYb221
TAAGGGTGTCTAGATTCACGACATACTTGACACATGAGTCGCGACATCGTTGACACTCAAACCTTGGCGCCTGAGTCGCGACATCCTTGACACTGAGACATGTCCAGAAACCATGTCCTCGTCCACCAAATCCGCGACGCCGGACTCAGCGTCACTGAAGCCTCCCGCCAATACAAAATCTCCCGCCAACGCATCTACCAGCTGCTCAAGGCCTACGACGAAGGCGGCGAAGCTGCCTTAGAACCGCACAGTCGAAAACCGCATTCCAACCCCCGGGCAACCTCTGCCGAACTCACCGAGCGGATTCTCAGCCTGCGCCAGATCCTCATAGAAAGCGGTCTGGACGCCGGACCAATGACGATCCAGTACCATCTGGAAAAGGAACACCTCCACGTCCCCTCCACATCCACCATCCGCAGGATCCTGCACGCCCACGGATTGGTCAAACCACAACCGAAGAAACGACCCAAGAGCAGCCTCCACCGATTTCAATCGGATCAGCCCAACGAAACCTGGCAGTCCGACTTCACCGAAGCAACACTGGCCAACGGGTACACCGTCGAAATCCTCCATTGGCTCGATGACCACTCCCGATACCTGCTGCATTGCTCAGTCCACGAAGAAATCACCACGCAAATCGTCATCGACAGCTTCACCAAGTGCATCAATCACTACGGCCCACCACAAAGCACCCTGACCGACAACGGACTGGTCTACACCACTCGCTTGCTCAAAGGGTTGAACAAGTTCGAAAAACTGCTCATCACCTTGGGAATCAGGCAGAAGAACGGGAAGCCCTACCACCCGCAGACCCAAGGCAAAGTCGAACGCTTCCACCACACAGAACACCTTTGGGTCAATGCCCATTCCCGCGCGCAAACGATCGCCGAGCTCCAGGCGATCCTGGACGAATTCCAGCACGTTTACAACACCCAGCGACCCCACCGGGCGCTGAACCGAGACACACCGCATCAGTGGTACCACCGCACTCTCAAAGCCCGTCCCAACCTGATCAACGTGACACGGGATCGCGAGTTTCGGATCCGTCATGACCGAATCGACAACGACGGAAAAGTAACCCTGAGGCATGACGGAAAGCTACGCCACTTAGGGGTACGCAAGATTCATCGAAGAAAGAAAATCGTGATGCTCATCGACACCGAAGAAGTCACAGTGATGGACGTCGAGTCTTCAGAAGTACTCAGCCGGCACGTGATCGATTCAAGCAGGAACTATTGGCCGGATAAACAGAAATCCCCCGGCCGATGGCCGAGGGAATCCGATAAAAATTTGTAAAGCATGTCGCGACTCATCTGTAAACGATGTCTCGACTCTTCACA
>NZ_PCPW01000041.1:0-1339 GCF_002979835.1 Arthrobacter sp. MYb221
TCAGGGCTCTGGACATCGGTAGAAAATTAATGAGTCGCCGCTAAGCCCTTCACCCGATACCGCAACACCCGATCCGTCCCCGGATACACGGTCCGCGTACCGCTGAGCAACTCACACAATTCACCCAACGCCACCGTGGCACGACGCGTCGGCAAAGGATCCAACAGCACCTCCAGCACCCCGTCCTGGCGTGGGTCCAAATCCCCGCTCAGCTTTAACGCCTGCCGCACAAACACATGAGCCTGGCTCGACGCTGCCTTATAACCGGTCTGCGTACGCACCTGCGTGACCAGCATCATCGTGACGTTATACGCGGCCATCCGAAACGCGTGCAACACCTGCTTCAACTCGGATTCCAGCACCTGCTGCCCAGGGTTCACTTCACCCAAAGGGAGTTTCGTTGAAATCGCCTGATAGGCCTTGGACGCCTCGGCCAGCTGCTTCTCAGCTGCCAATACCGGAGCGTTCAATTCGTTGAGCATCTTATTAGTGATCGTCACCGCCTCCCCTGGTTCCGGGGAACACAGGGCAAGCTCCTGAACGTCCGCGGCAGCGGCCAACGCCCGCACTTTCGCGGCCAGCGCGTCGCGTTTCTGCTTCGCCTTGTCCTTCAAAGGATTCGGAACCTGACGCCCGGCATCATCAGGTACCGCTTGGTAACTGTCATGGGCATCCAACGCAAAATGCTGGCGCGCATACCTGAAATAGTTTTCATGCCGCCACCGTGCACTCATACGAAACACGATCTCGGCTGCTGGCAGGTCCGTGTTGGTGGTGAGGATATGAATCTGGCGATGCTCTTGGCCGGTGGCTTCGCGGACCTGCTTCCCAGCGGCCACGATCCGGCTGATCTGCCGCATCTGGAAACAGGTTTCCTGACCCGCTGACCCGTAGGCCAAAGTGACAGTCGTATCGGCGACCTTCCCGTACTCATACTTGGTACCGAACTGATCCGCATACTCAACCTTGTCGAACAGGTCCGGGCTGACCTCTTCGGTGGCGCCCTTGCGCCAGGTGAGCGGATCAAAACCAGCCCGGGAGAGGTCATGGAATAGCTGCGGGGACCACCCTTCGCGGTCAAAGCCGATCAGCACGCGCCGCTCATCACCGATCATGTCCCGCAGTTTCGGGGTCAGCCGGCGCAGCTCGCCCACCAAGGAAGTGGAAGGTTTAGCCATGACCATGAACACCGGTGCGCCCTTCGCGTCAGCGACCCAGGATTCCATCGACGCCGGGACCGGGAACTTCAGCCTCGTGGAATACTGCTTCCCGGTCTTTTTCTTCCCCTGGTAGGAACGTACGTGGCCGTCCACGTAAAGCAGCAGCCCAAGCTTGTCCT
>NZ_PCPW01000042.1:0-1220 GCF_002979835.1 Arthrobacter sp. MYb221
GGGTAGAGCGGGTGAGCCTGCGCCAGATCCAGCACACGCTGCTTCAACTCCGGCAACACACCAGCATTACCATCAGCACCAGCAATCAAAGCCTGCGCAATAATCTCCGCAACCTCGCCAAACGCAGCCTCCGAGAAACCGCGAGTCGCCAACGCCGGAGTACCAATACGCAACCCCGACGTCACCATCGGCGGACGCGGATCAAACGGCACCGCATTACGATTCACCGTGATCTCCACCTGCGCCAACAAATCCTCAGCCTGCTGGCCATCAAGCTCCGAATGACGCAAATCAACCAAAACCAAATGCACATCCGTGCCACCGGTCAACACGCTAATGCCCTTGGCAGCCACATCAGCCTGAGTCAAACGCTCAGCCAAAATCCGCGACCCAGCCAAGGTCCGCGCCTGACGCTCCTTGAACTCCGCCGACCCAGCAATCTTGAACGCCACAGCCTTACCAGCAATCACATGCTCCAACGGGCCACCCTGCTGACCAGGGAACACCGCCGAGTTGATCTTCTTGGCAATATCAGCATCATTGGTCAAGATAATGCCGCCACGCGGACCGGCAAGAGTCTTATGCGTCGTGGAGGTCACCACATGCGCATGCGGCACCGGCGAAGGATGCAACCCAGCAGCCACCAGACCAGCAAAATGCGCCATATCCACAAACAAGTACGCACCGACCTTGTCCGCGATCTCACGGAAGCGAGCGAAGTCCAACTGGCGAGGATACGCCGACCAACCAGCAACAATCATCTTCGGCTGGCTCTCCACGGCGAGGCGCTCCACCTCATCCATGTCCACCTCGTAGGTCTCTTCATTCACACCATAAGGAACGATGTTAAAAAGACGACCCGAGAAGTTGATCTTCATCCCGTGGGTCAGGTGACCACCATGAGCCAAGTTCAGACCCATGACCGTATCGCCCGGGCGAACCAGCGCGTGGAACACCGAAGCGTTGGCCTGCGCACCGGAATGCGGCTGCACATTGGCATACTCCGCACCGAACAGAGCCTTCAAGCGATCGATAGCCAACGTCTCGATAACGTCAACCTCTTCGCAACCACCGTAATAACGGCGGCCCGGGTAACCTTCGGCGTACTTGTTGGTCAGCACCGAACCCTGCGCCTGCATCACAGCCTGCGCGGTATGGTTCTCCGAAGCGATCATCTCCAGACCACGCTGCTGACGAGCGAGCTCGGCATCGATCCGCTG
>NZ_PCPW01000043.1:0-1072 GCF_002979835.1 Arthrobacter sp. MYb221
CTAGCCCAGGTATTTCATCGAGAGGCCAGTAATTAAGCGTCATTAACAAAGAAAAAGTGATCCTGAACTGCGAAAATAAAGGTATCTAAGCCATATTCTCAACAGTCCAAAGGATCACTCTCTCGGTGAACAACAATACCTCCCTTTACCCAGCCATACCAACCGTGAGCACAAACCAAGCACTCGTCTCCCACGCAGGACTCACCACCCTGAGCGACCTGCTCAACGCAATGGGTTTCCGCAAACTCTGCGAAAACCGATTCTCCCAATTCGTCCCGGCCGCGGCGGTGCACCGGCCAGGGAAGATGATCGCAGACCTGAGTCTGATGCTCGCCGCCGGCGGCGAGCAAGTCAGCGACACTGACCAGCTACGAACGGTTCAGGGGCTGTTCGGGCCGGTGGCCTCTGACCCCACGTTCAGCAGGTTCTTCGCCAGGATCAGCAAGCACCCGGGGGCTTTCGACTACGCATTCGCTACCATGCAACGCGAGGTACGGACCAAACTCTGGGCGGCTGCAGGTCAACGCAATCCCGCAGCACGAGCTTCCCGCATGAATCCTCTGACCGTGGATATCGACGCGTCCCTAGTCAACGTGCACTCAGATAAAGAAGGTGCCAAAGGAAACTACAAGGGCGGCTATGGTTTCTCTCCCATGATCGCCATGGTTGACTACGGCAAAACCCAGGGCACCGGCGAAATCCTGGCTGTCCGCCTGCGTCCTGGAAATAAAGCCGCGAACTCGGCGAAGGACCATATCAGCATCCTTAGCCAAGCGCTGGAACAACTGCCCGACGATTTCTATGACCCAGATGGTGTGCTGATTGGTGAAAAGATCATGGTCCGCACCGATAGTGCCGGTGCCACCCGTGAGTTCTTGAAGCATGTTGATTCGCTGGGCCTGCAGTTCTCCACCTCGTATTCACTGCCAGTGCTGAAGGAACGATTTGTGCGGTGGATCGATGAGAAGAAGTACTGGGAACCGGCGCTCACCGCCGATGGTGAGCATCGTGATAATGCGTGGGTGATTGATGCATCCAAGGTTATTGAACTCATTGGATACCCGCCAGGTTC
>NZ_PCPW01000044.1:0-1064 GCF_002979835.1 Arthrobacter sp. MYb221
CCGGACTTAACTTAGTATGATGGTTTGAGGCCCTTGCACCTGTTGGTGTGGGGGCCTCACCTGTTTAACCCGCGGGGTGTGTGGGGGTACGGGGGTGTGTGGTTCTGCCTGGCGGTGGGGCCTTTTCGTGCTTTAACCGGCGAGGAGCCATAGTCCATACTGAGTGTCTGCCCACATTGCCCCAGATTCTTATGGTATGGGCATCTGGCTCCCGTAGACTTGATAGAGATGTACATGCCGGACGGCATGGTGAATAGTAAATAGTGAAGTGCATCGCAAATGCGATCACGAAGGTTGCGGTTTTGAGATAGCCGCTGAAGGGGACATTACATGTCTAACGAATTCCGCCGTAGTTCCGAACGCGGACAGGGCGACTTCCGGAACTCAGAATCAAACCGCAACAATTCGCGCGATGGCTTCAAGCGCAATGACGACAACCGCGGCAGCGGCTTCAAACGCGACGACAACCGCGGTGGCGGCTTCAAGCGTGATGACAACCGCGAAGGCGGATTCCGTGGCGCCCGCGATGATAACCGTGGTGGTTTCAAGCGTGACGATAACCGCGGTGGCGGCTTCAAGCGTGATGACAACCGCGAAGGCGGATTCCGTGGCGCCCGCGATGATAACCGTGGTGGTTTCAAGCGTGACGATAACCGCGGTGGCGGCTTCAAGCGTGATGACAACCGCGAAGGCGGATTCCGTGGCGCCCGCGATGACAGCCGTGGTGGTGGTTTCAAGCGCGATGATAACCGTGGTGGTTTCAAGCGTGATGACAACCGCGAAGGCGGATTCCGTGGTGCCCGCGATGATAACCGTGGTGGTTTCAAGCGTGACGACAATCGTGGTGGTTTCAAGCGTGACGACAACCGTGGTGGTTTCAAGCGTGATGATAACCGCGAAGGCGGATTCCGTGGCGCCCGTGACGATAACCGCGGTGGTTTCAAGCGTGATGATAACCGCGAAGGCGGATTCCGTGGTGCCCGTGACGATAACCGCGGTGGTTTCAAGCGTGATGATAACCGCGAAGGCGGATTCCGTGGTGCCCGCGATGATAACCGTGGTGG
>NZ_PCPW01000045.1:0-1016 GCF_002979835.1 Arthrobacter sp. MYb221
ACGGATCGGGTGTTGCGGTATCGGGTGAAGGGCTTAGCGGCGACTCATTAATTTTCTACCGATGTCCAGAGCCCTGAGGACATGAGCCCTTCGAAGTCTTGTCCTCCAATGGTCTTTGGCGCGTAGCGGTTCGAGTCAAGCAGCCAGATGCCGAAGGCGGGCTTGGCGTTCTTGGATGAGGCGATCAGTAGCTGGGAGTTCGATTCGCCTTGGATCTTGTCATTCTTCGAGTTGGTGTTGAACTTGTATCCGCGAATGAAATCGAGAATTTTGGCATCCGTCATATTCGTGCCGTTGGGCATCGAGTCCTCGTCATGGTTGCCAAAGGTCAGCGCCCAGGGGATGCCCCGGGATTCCATTGGCTGGACAACGTTGTTGATCGCCTGCTTGACCTCGGTGGTGGTTTTCGGTGAACCATTGATGACATCGCCGTTGATGAGCGCGAAACCTGGCTTTTCGGTATCCAGTACCTTGTCCATCAGTTCCAGGGTGCGGCGATCGGTGCGCGGGCCATCCTGGGTGTCATTGAACTGGACGATCTTGAACTTGCCGTCTGCCGCGAACTTGAGCTTCGGGGTGGCCGCTAAAGCCTTCTTGGCCGGCGCTGCGGAAGCTGCCGTGCTGTTGGCAGCGAGAAGTCCGGTAATCGCGGCAGCTGTGCTGCCGATCAAAACTCCGCGACGGGGGACAGAAGAATTGCTCACAGGTGTGCCTTTCACATGAATAAGGTAGCCAGCATCAACTAGTTGGCTGATAACCACTAGAGCGTAGAGCTGGCTAGTGACCAGACAGTGAACGTTGGTAGTCGCTTCCTGCCCCTGCGCGTAAATAAAGCTGTAGAACATGCACCTTCGGGATTCCAACCGATTCGGGCGTGCAACAGCTCACAAGATTTGTCGGAGCAAACATCAAACGTCTAATGTTTAAACGTGATCGTCATGAACCGTCCCGGAAATCATGCCGCCGTCTTATGTGCGGCAGCGTCGGGTAACGAGCCTGTCATTTCATCATAGTAG
>NZ_PCPW01000005.1:0-261734 GCF_002979835.1 Arthrobacter sp. MYb221
ATGACTTACAACACACAGTAAAGCAATCGTTGAAGACAATGATGCTCGCGTTCACTATACGGTTACGAGACAACAACTCTTGTAACACACGAACACCTTCAGTGGTGCTCATGATCGCCTGATGGCGGTGGTGGGTGCGGCGGAGGGGTTTGCACTACGGCATTCTTCTGGAGCACTTTGTTGTTTCGAGACTGTTACGGCGGTCATAGCGTGGGGGAAACGCCCGGTCCCATACCGAACCCGGAAGCTAAGGCCCACTGCGCCGATGGTACTGCACTCGTGAGGGTGTGGGAGAGTAGGTCACCGCCGGACTTAACTTAGTATGATGGTTTGAGGCCCTTGCACCTGTTGGTGTGGGGGCCTCACCTGTTTAAGCCTTCGGCGCATATACGAGCGACGTCCTTCGGGCTAGCGATCTAATAGATACAGTGAATAATAGGTACTGCTAGATCCGCTATATAGGGAGCCCCTCGTTGACGACAGATGCGCTGAAATATCGTGATGATTCCATCCGCCCCCAGGACGACCTCTACCGTCATTCGAACGGAAAGTGGTTCGAATCGGCTTCCATCCCGAGCGATCAAGGGCTCTACGGATCTTTCATGGAACTTCGCGACGACGCTGAAGACGCGGTCCACGCGATCATTACAGATGCAGTCAAAGCGCACGAATCCGGATCAGAACTAGCGGGTCCGTCACAGCGTATCGCCGATTTGTACGGTAGTTTCATGAACGAAGAAGTCATCGAACAGCGCGGCGCCGATCCGGTCGCCGAATACCTGCAGGCAATTTCGAACGTTTCAGATGTCGAATCCCTGCTTGAGCTTTCTGGCTCCTTCTATCGCAAGGGCATAAGTGGCTTCCTTGCCTCGGGAGCAATGAACGATGCCGGAAACCCGGAACGAAACCTGTTGACCTTCTTGCAGGGCGGTCTTGGGTTGCCAGATGAGTCCTATTACCGCGAAGAACAGTTCGCACAGACCGTCTCCGACTATGAAGAACACCTAACCCGGCTGCTGGCGCTCGGCGGCATTCCCGACCCTGCGCAGGCGGCTGCCTCCGTGACTGCGTTGGAGACCAAGATAGCCAGTCATCACTGGGATCGGGTCAAGGTCCGTGATGCTCAGGCACGCTATAACCTCATGACCGAAGAAGAAGTCTTCAAGTTGTTCCCCGGCCTGCGCACCTGGCTGAAGGGCGCCGGGATCGAATCGAAGTACTCTGCCGAGGTAGTATTTTGGCAGCCAAGCTACTTCGAAGCGCTCTCCGGACTGCTCAGCGCAGAACCCCTGGAGAGCTGGAAGAACTGGCTCACCGTTCAGGCGCTGCGTTCCTTCGCACCATACCTGTCCAGTGCGTTTGTCAATGAGAATTTCTCTTTCTACTCGGCCAAGCTCGGTGGGGTGGAAACGCTGAAGGAACGCTGGAAGCGCGGCGTCTCCTTCACCGAAGACGGCGTAGGCGAGGATATTGGTCAGCTCTATGTGGCCAAGCACTTCCCGGAAGAAGCCAAGCACGCGATGGACGCACTGGTTGAGCGGCTTATCGAGGCCTACCGCATATCGATCTCGAATCTGCCGTGGATGGGAGCGGAGACCATCGAGAAGGCCCTTGAGAAGCTGTCGATGTTCCGGCCTAAGATCGGCTATCCGAACGAGTGGATCGATTACTCCTCAATCGAGACCGATCCGGTGGACGTCATCGCCAACCTTGCGGCGGCGAACGAATTCGAATTCAAGCGCGAGCTGAAGAAGATCGATGACGGGGTGGACCGCGAACTCTGGTTCATGTATCCGCAGACCGTCAACGCCTACTATCATCCGCTGCTCAATGAGATCGCCTTCCCAGCTGCCATTTTGCGCTTGCCATTCTTCGACAAGGACCGTGACGTCGCCTCGAACTTCGGGGCGATCGGTGCGGTCATCGGACACGAGATCGGCCATGGGTTCGATGACCAGGGCTCACAGTATGACGGAACCGGCCAGCTGACCAACTGGTGGACCGAGGCGGACCGCGAGGCTTTTGAGCAGCTCACCGGCAAGCTGGTCGACCAGTACAACGCTTTGCGCCCCACCGAGGCACCGGACCACCAGGTGAACGGGGAACTGACGCTCGGGGAGAACATTGGTGACCTCGGAGGGCTCGGCATCGCCTACCGGGCCTACAAGCTTGAGCTGGCCGCCCGCGGCATCGAAGAGGACGAGATAATCAACGGTGTCACCGGCGATCAGCGCTTCTTCTACTCCTGGGCCGAGTGCTGGCGCACGCTGATCCGGCCGGAGACCGCAGTGGTGCGTGTGACCACCGACCCGCACGCGCCGGGCGAGTTCCGCTGCAATCAGGTGCCGAAGAACCTGACTGCCTTCCACGAGGCCTTTGACACCAAGCCGGGCGATGGAATGTGGCTTGATCCGGCAGATCGAGTGACCATCTGGTAGTACCAGGCAAGGCGCAGGGAGCAATCTCTGCGCCTTGAATTCGTTAAGGCGCGCAGATCACCGTGTAAGGCGCATCATGATCCTGCCAAATGACTAAGAATGGCACGTAGAATGGACTATTGTGACTTCCCAAAATAATTCCGCAGATAGCACCGATCCAAACGACCAGCGTCAGGTCCGCATCGATAAGCGCAACGCCCTGCTGGCAAACGGCGAGGAAGCCTTCCCGGTTGGGGTGGCACGCACTCATAGCCTGCAGCAAGTCCGCGAACAGTTCCCGGAGCTCGAGCCAGATCAGGCGACCGGCGTCAAGGTCGGCATTGCCGGACGTATCGTCTTTATGCGCAATACCGGCAAGCTCTGCTTCGCCACCGTGCAGGAGGGCGGCCCGAAGGGCGCCGGCACCCGCCTGCAGGTTATGCTTTCGCTGGCAAATATCGGCGAAGAGCGCTTGGCCCAGTGGAAGTCCCTGGTCGACCTCGGTGACCACGTATTCGTGACCGGCGAGGTAATTTCTTCGCGTCGCGGCGAACTGTCGGTGATGGCAGATGGCTTCGAAATGGCTTCCAAGGCCCTGCGCCCGTTGCCAGTGCTGCACGCAGACCTGAATGAAGAAACCCGTGTGCGTCAGCGCTATGCGGATCTGATCGTTCGCAACGAAGCCCGCGAAATGGTGTACAAACGCGCGGCGATCATCCGTGCGGTGCGCAGCACCCTCGAGGACCACGAGTACGTCGAGGTAGAGACCCCGATGCTACAGCTGGTGCACGGTGGAGCCTCGGCCCGCCCATTCAAGACTCACTTGAACGCCTTCGATCAGGAAATGACCATGCGCATCGCCTTGGAACTGTACCTCAAGCGTGCAGTGGTTGGCGGCGTGGACAGGGTCTTCGAAATCGGCCGCATCTTCCGCAACGAGGGCGTGGACTCCACGCACTCGCCGGAATTTACCATGCTTGAATGCTACGAAGCCTACGCAGACCAGTACGTGATGGCGGAGCGCATGCAGCAGATGATTCTCAACGCGGCGGATGCCATCGGCGCCGGTCGCACCATCGAGACCGCAAACGGCACCATCAACCTGGACGGCGAATGGCGCTGGTTGAGCGTGTACCCGGGCCTCTCCGAAGCCGTGGGCGTGGAGATCACCCCAGAGACCGACGCCGAGGTATTGCGTGGCGTCGCCGAAAAGCACCAAGTCAAGATCGACCCGTCGTGGAGCGCGCAGAAGCTTGTCATCGAATTATTCGGCGAGATCGTCGAGCCGAAGCTGATCGACCCGACCTTCGTCTGCGATTACCCGCCACTGGCCCAGCCACTGGCGCGGCCACACCGTTCAAAGCCCGGCGTCATTGAAGCGTGGGACTTGATCATCGGTGGCATGGAGCGCGGTACCGCGTTCTCCGAGCTGATCGACCCAGTCATCCAGCGTGAGCGCCTGACCGAGCAATCGTTGTTGGCTGCCGGTGGCGACCCGGAAGCAATGCAACTGGATGAAGACTTCCTGCGCGCACTGGAGTACGGTGCCCCACCAATGGGTGGTATCGGATTGGGCATCGATCGACTGGTTATGCTCTTCACAGACCTAGGAATTCGCGAAACGATCCTGTTCCCATTACTCAAGCCGGAGGCATAAATCCCATGCCATATGTAGAGGCAATTGTTCCAACTATCGTGCTGGGGCTCATATTTTGGTACGCGATCAAGGCGATTTCAAACGCAGATCGGAATGAGCGCAAAGCCCAGGCCGAAGCCGAAGCTAAAATCGCACATCATGGTAATTCAGAAACCAGCACGTCCGGGAATTAGGATAATCCTAGTAATTACCTCTTAATTGTTTGATGCGTTCGAATTTATTGCAAAATCTGACTATACTTGATTTTTGCAATGAACTTTGAGTTCTTATGGACTTAGTTCAGCAAATCCACGCATGGAGGAATAAGAATAATGGCACGTCAGGTTCAGATTGCCCTGATTGACGACATTGATGGCAGCGAAGCGGTTGAGTCGATTTCGTTCAGTATTGCTGGTCAGCACTACGAGATTGACTTGAACTCGGAGCACGCCGACGAATTCCGTGCGGCCCTGGAGCCATATATCGAAGCTGCGCGTTCGGCGAAGCAAAGCAGTGCGAGTGAGGCTCCTGCAATTCGCGCATGGGCCAAGGAAAACAACATTAAGGTCAACGCCCGCGGGCGTTTGAATGCTGATGTTGTTGACGCCTATAACGCAGCTATGCGCAAGGGTGGCCGGGGTCGCGCCAAGTAATTCACTAGGTGTTGAATTAGTCTCGGCAAAGGGCCGGAGTATCGAAAGGTACTCCGGCCCTTTGCTTGTATCACGAGCAGATTACGATGATTTTGTTTGGTGCACCAATCAAAATCATTTGCTTGAAGATAGAACGAATAAATTGACGATAAAATTTGCCTGACAGATATTGGTTTGCCATTCGAATAATCCGTCATCTAGCCCTGCGGGTTATCCCTATGGCGAACAAGGGCGCATTGTGGCCCCGCGGTGCGTAGCATCGAATTATTGGTAAGCAAGGAGTGTGCCGAAGATGTTTGAGAGATTTACCGACCGTGCCCGTCGAGTTGTCGTGCTCGCCCAAGAAGAGGCGCGCATGCTCAACCACAACTACATCGGCACCGAGCACCTGCTGCTCGGTCTTATCCACGAAGGTGATGGGGTCGCCGCCAAGGCGCTCGAATCGCTGAATATTTCGTTGGGTGCCGTGCGTGAGCAGGTGCAGGAGATTATCGGAAAGGGCCAGCAGGCACCTTCCGGTCATATCCCCTTCACTCCACGCGCCAAAAAAGTTTTGGAGCTCTCGCTGCGTGAAGCGTTGCAGCTGGGGCATAACTACATTGGAACCGAGCACATCCTGCTCGGCCTGATCCGCGAGGGCGAGGGCGTCGCAGCCCAGGTGCTGGTGAAGTTGGGTGCCGACCTCGGTCGCGTGCGCCAACAGGTCATCCAGCTGCTCTCGGGCTACCAGGGAAGCAAGGACACCGCCTCGGCTGGTGTCAGCTCCAGTGGCCAGCAGGAGGGAACTCCTGCCGGTTCGGCAGTGCTGGATCAGTTCGGCCGCAACCTCACCGCAGCCGCCCGCGAGGGCAAGCTGGACCCGGTGATCGGTCGCGAGCACGAGATGGAACGCGTTATGCAGGTCCTCTCGCGCCGTACTAAGAACAACCCGGTCTTGATCGGTGAACCTGGTGTCGGCAAGACCGCGGTTGTCGAGGGCTTGGCCCAGGCGATCGTGCGTGGCGACGTGCCGGAGACCATCAAGGACAAGCAGCTGTACACCCTGGACCTCGGTTCGCTGGTGGCTGGCTCGCGTTACCGTGGTGACTTCGAAGAACGCCTGAAGAAGGTGCTCAAGGAGATCCGCACCCGCGGGGACATCATCTTGTTCATCGACGAGATCCACACCCTGGTGGGTGCCGGTGCCGCCGAAGGCGCAATCGACGCGGCTTCGATCCTG
This sequence comes from Arthrobacter sp. MYb221, assembly GCF_002979835.1. NCBI lineage: Bacteria > Bacillati > Actinomycetota > Actinomycetes > Micrococcales > Micrococcaceae > Arthrobacter > Arthrobacter sp. MYb221. The sequence continues at coordinate 5,926 of NZ_PCPW01000005.1, forward strand.
AAGCCGATGCTGGCCCGCGGCGAGCTGCAGACCGTTGGCGCCACCACCTTGGATGAGTACCGCAAGAATATCGAGAAGGACGCGGCGCTTGAGCGTCGTTTCCAGCCGATTCAGGTCAAGGAGCCTTCGGTCGAGCTGACCACGCAGATCCTGCGCGGCCTGCGTGACCGCTACGAGGCGCACCACCGCGTGTCCATCACCGACGGTGCCCTGCAGGCTGCCGCCACGTTGGCGCACCGCTACATCTCGGACCGATTCCTGCCGGATAAGGCCGTTGACCTGATCGACGAGGCGGGTGCACGACTGCGCATCCAGCGCATGACCGCCCCGCCGGCGCTGAAGGAAATGGACGAGGAAATCGCCACCGTGCGACTGGAGAAGGAAGCTGCGATCGATGCGCAGGACTTCGAAGGTGCCGCTTCGCTGCGCGACAAGGAGTCCAAGCTCATCGAGGCCCGGAACGAGAAGGAAAAGTCCTGGCGCAACGGCGACCTGGATGAAATCTCCGAGGTCACCGAGGATCTTATTGCCGAGGTGCTAGCTAACTCGACCGGTATTCCGGTAGTGAAGCTGACCGAGGAAGAGTCCACGCGCCTGATGAACATGGAAGAAGAGCTGCACAAGCGTGTCGTCGGACAGGACTCGGCGATCAAGTCGATCAGCCAGGCGATCCGCCGTACCCGGGCAGGCCTGAAGGATCCGAACCGCCCCGGCGGCTCGTTCATCTTCGCCGGCCCGACCGGCGTGGGCAAGACCGAGCTGGCCAAGGCGCTGGCCGAATTCCTCTTCGGTGAGGAAGACGCGCTGATCACCTTGGACATGTCCGAGTACTCCGAGAAGCACACCGTGTCGCGACTGTTCGGTGCCCCTCCGGGCTACGTCGGTTACGAAGAGGGCGGCCAGCTGACCGAGAAGGTGCGCCGTCGGCCATTCGCCGTCGTGCTCTTCGACGAGGTGGAGAAGGCCCACGCGGACCTGTTCAACTCCTTGCTGCAGATTCTGGAAGACGGCCGACTGACCGACTCCCAGGGTCGCGTGGTGGACTTCAAGAACACCATCATCATCATGACCACCAACCTCGGTACCCGCGACATCTCCAAGGGTGTGATGACCGGTTTCCAGTCCGCCTCGGACACCAAGACCGGTTACGAGCGGATGCAGGCCAAGGTCCAGGAGGAGCTGCGCCAGCACTTCCGCCCGGAATTCCTGAACCGTGTTGATGACACCGTGGTCTTCCCGCAGCTGAGCCAGGATGAGATCGAAGAGATCGTTGATCTGTTCATCGCACGCCTGTCCAAGCGCTTGGACGACCGCGGCATGACCATCGAGCTGACCCAGGCTGCACGCAGCCTGCTCGCCGAGCGCGGTTACGATCCTGCAATGGGTGCACGCCCGCTGCGCCGCACGATCCAGCGCGATATCGAGGACCAGCTCTCCGAGCGAATCCTGTTCGGGCAGATCGTCACCGGCCAGAAGATCACCGTGGACGTCGAAGGCGAGGCGGAGACGCGCAAGTTCGTCTTCCACGCCGAGGGCGGCAACGGCCAGCTGGAAGGCGAGCCGGCACCGGCGGCGCTGGAAAGCTAAGATGAAGCATTAAGCACCGCGGGTGCGGCTTCCGGAGAAATCCGGAATCCGCACCCGCGGTGCTTTTTATTTAGTTTCCGACGGCCTTCGCCACCAGCGCGGCGAGCATCGCGGCCTGCTGGTCGTTCAACCCGGTGATCGCGAATGAGGTGGGCCACAGCGTTCCCTCATCGAGCATCGCCACATCGTTGAATCCGAAGGTCAGGTAGCGGGCCTCGAACTTCTTCGCATCCTGGATGAAGCACAGCACCTTGCCATCGAGCGCGTAGGCGGGCATGCCATACCAGAGCTTCGGCTCCAGTTGCGGCGCGGTGGCGGTGATGAGTTCGTGCAGGCGCTGGGCCAGTTCCTTGTCCGTACCCTCGAAGGAGTCGATCTTCGCTTCAAGATCCTTGCGCGCCTGCTCCTGCTTCTCGGCCTTGGTCATGCGCTTCTTCGGCGCCTTTACCTCGGCCGCGCGTTCCTTGATGGCGGCCTTCTCGGCGGCGCTGAATCCCGACTGGTCTGTATCCGGCATGCTTTTCTCCTAGGAAACCTGGTTGATGCGAACCATATTGCCCGAGGGATCGCGGAAGGCGCAATCGCGTGGCCCCCACAGCTGGTCCACGGGCTCTTGCAATACCTCCGCACCGCTGGCGCTCAGCGATTCGAAGAGCGAATCCACGTCGGGAACCGAAAGCACCAAACCGCCCAGCGCACCCTTGGCGATAAGCTCCCCGAGGGCAGCGGCGTCTTCTGCGGAGCGCCCCGCGCCCGGAGCGGAAAGCACCAAGTTCAGCCCGGGCTGACCCGATACTGCGAGGGATACCCATCGGAACCTGCCGTGAGCCACATCGGAGGCGACCGCTAAACCGAGCGCGTCACGGTAGAAAACCAGCGCCTCATCAACGTCGAGAACCGTCACGGGAACATACTGCACACTAATATTTGTCATGATTTCAGCCTAGCGGCGGGATTTCTGCCCGGCTTCTTCAAAACTGCTCAGAATCGCGGCGGACGCAGCAGGATCTTGGCGATGCAGGCGGGAATCTCTTCCGTCGCCGAATGCTCGCGCTCGCGGTAGGCCGAAGGGGACTGCCCGACCACCTCGGTGAACCGGCTGCTGAAAGAACCCAGCGAGCTCCAGCCGACCTGCATGCAGGCATCCGTCACCGACACCCCGGCGCGCAGCAGGTGCATGGCCCGCTCGATACGCCGGGTCAGCAGGTAGGAATACGGTGTTTCGCCATAGGCGCGCTTGAACTCGCGGGAGAAATGCGCGGGGGACATCAGCGCACGAGCGGCCATGGCCGGCACGTCCAGGGGGTCGGCATACCTGCGGTCCATCAGGTCGCGGGCCCGGCGCAGGTGGGCGAGTGTCTGCAAATCCATTTAGGCACGCTTTCGGAAGACCAGATACAGCCCCAAGAGCACGCAGCACAGGTAAATTCCGATGACCGCAATCCACCCGGCGGTGAAGCCGCCAGGGGAGGAGATCAGCGCGCCCATCAGCAATGGGCCAAAGGTGAATCCGGCGAATTGGCCGGCCGAGACGATGCCGGTGGCACTGCCCAGGGAAGCCGCGGGAACTGCGCGCAGCAATGCCGCCATCAGTACCACCGAGACGCCCAGCGCCGCCGCACCGTGCAGGATCACCGCCAGCCACAGCAACCAGGCCGAGTGCTGAACCTGCGCTTGCCAAAATGTCAGTCCTCCGGTGGTAGCCAGCAGCGCCAGGGTGAGCAGCAGTTTCGGCGCGGAGACCCCGCGTCCCATCAGCGCGCCCCAGCCGATGCGGGCGCTGACCCCGAAGGCGCCGGCCACCGCGGCGGTCAGTCCGCCCAGCAGCAGTGAAAAGTCCAACTCGCGCACCGCGAAGAGCGGAAGGTACACGTTCGTCGCCTGCACCCCCAAGCCGTTGACGAAGCCGAAGACGGTCAGCGTGACGACGATGAAACGGGTGGACGGGCCGGTAGCGGCTGCCGAGTTCTCCCGCTTGACGCTCGGGGCGGCCGGCAGCATGGCGGTGGCGTCGAGCAGCTTCACCGCGAGCACACCGAGCACCCCTGCCAGCACCGCGCCGGCCAGCGAGGCGCCGCGCCAACCCACCCAGGCTGCCAACAGCGGGAACCCCAAGCTGCCCACCAGCTGGCTGACCTGCACCCCGGATTGCTTGACCCCGGTCCAGGTGATGCGCTGGGCACCGGGCACGCGTTGGACCAGCACCCGGTTGGTGACCCCATTCGGGAATGACTGGGCGAACCCGGCGAGCATCGCGGCGATCAGCAATACCGCGTATCCGCCGGGAAGCGCAACGAGCGCCAGCGCGGCCGCGGCCAGGCCGAAGATGATGATGAACAGGGTGGTGTCTTTTTGCCGGTCCGCGAAGGAGCTGAAGGCAGCGTTGCCGACAGCCGCGCAGCCGAAGCATACGGTAGCCAGCAAACCGAACTGCGCCTCGCTGATGTGCAGGTCGCGGATGACAAGGTCACTGGTCGCGCTCAACCCGTAGGTGAACAGCGGTGCAATGCCCACCGCTGCGAGGAGTACCAGCAGCAGGCCGGCTCCGGGTTTGGCCATATGCCGTTGCATGATGCTCCCTGATTTGTGCTTGTCCGTCCTTAGTGTTGCATATTGCCTAGCTGATATGTCACAAAAAAGACGTGAACGCTTGGGTGGCGTTGATCGCGCGAATAGTATTTGGCAGGTGAATACTTTTACCGTCCGTTCAGCCCGTACCAGCGATGTCGCCAAGATCAGGGATCTTGTGCGGCCCTTGGCGGTGGACCGGATTCTGCTGGATAAGGAGTCGGTGACCTATTACGAGTCAATCCAGGAGTTCGTGATCGCCGAAGACGCAGGCGGGGAGGTAGCCGGCTGCGGCGGCCTGCACGTGATCTGGGAGGATATCGCCGAGATCCGCACCCTCGCCACCGGCGCCCGGTACCGCGGGCAGGGGGTGGGGCATGCACTCATCGAGGAATTGCTGCGCCGGGCCAAGGCCGTCGGAGTTTCCCGGGTCTTCTGCCTGACCTTCGAGGTGGCCTTCTTCGAACGCCACGGGTTCACCGTCATGGAGGACCAGTCGGCGGTAGACCATGAGGTGTATCAGGAACTCTTGCACTCACGGGATGAAGGCGTCGCGGAATTCCTGGATCTGGCCCGCGTGAAGCCCAATACGCTGGGCAACACTCGAATGATCTTGGCCTTCTAGTCCATCGAGTCGAAGCGCGCGCGGAAGAACAGGTAGAGGGCGTAGGCCAGCAATCCGACGCCGATAGCCGCGAGTACCGGTGGCCCGAAGCTTTGCTCGCCGATCGCCTTCAACGCCCCGTCCACCCCGGTGGCCTCGTCGGGGTCCTGCTGGATCGTTGAGCTGATGAACAGCAAGCCGAGGGCCGCGAGCACCAGGGCCTTGGCCACATAACCGATGGTTCCGCTGAGCTTGATGGCGGGGGAGAACTTTGTTCCGCCCGAGGCCGAGAGGTCGGCTAGGAACCTTCGGGTCACACCCTTGTAGGCGTAGTAGCCGGCCATGGCGATCAGCGCCAAGCCCAAGAGGATCAGCGCGATCCGCCCGAGCGGATGGCCCATCAGTTCGGCGCTGAAGCTGCTTGCCGTCTGCCCGGAGTCGCTCCTGCCGCCGAGCGCGTAGCGGCCGAAGGTGGCGCCGACCACGATGAAAACCAGGCCCGTGGCCACATATTTGAGCCGGCCAAAAAGCTTCTCCTGCTCGAAAAAAGCCTGCCCGAGATGCCAGAATCCCAGCAGCGAGGCCCCGGCGGCGCAGACCCACAGCAGCACCTCGCCGAAGGGTTGCGCGGCAAGCGCCTGCAGTGCACCGCTCTGGTCGGCTTCCGCCGAACCGCCGGTTGCCAGGAGGACCGCGAGCAGGCCCAGGGCCCCATGCAGCAGGCCGTTCGCGGCGTAGCCCAAGCGCGCGGCACGCTCAAACCAGGGGTGATCGGCCGCCATGCGGGCGGCGTGAACTGCGTCGGCTGAACCTTTCATAGGCACAGCATAAGTTGGCCGGAGGCCGAATGCGAGACACGGCGCGCACCGGGTCAGCTTGGCAGGCGCACCCCGTCTGCATCGTCAATCGCCAGCCCGTCGCGCAGCAGCCCGGCCAACGCGCGTTCACGCTGCTCGAGCGGTGCCTCGAGTTTTCCTAGCGCAACGAACTTTGCGTGCTCCTGGCGCGCGAGGTCGGCGAGGAAAGTTTCGCGTCGCACTGGTTCTTCGTGTTCGCGCAGGACCGCCATGATCGCCCCGCGCACCTGCCGGTCGGTGCCCTTCCAGGCTTGCCCCTTGGGCACATAGTGCGGGGCCGGCTGCCCTGCCTTGATCCACGCGCAGTGCTCGAAAACCGGGCAAGCCTCGCATTGCGGGGAGCGGGCGGTGCAGATCAGCGCGCCGAGTTCCATCACCGAGATGTTCCAGCGGTTCGCGGTTTCGGTGTCTTCGGGCTGCACCTGGCGGGCGCGGGCGAACTCGCTGGCCCGCGGGTTCGGTTCGGGCAAGGCCATCGCGCCGAAGAGCCGGGCGTGCACCCGGCGGATGTTCGTGTCCACCACCACGGTGCGCTGCCCGTAGGCGAAGCAGGCGATCGCCGCGGCGGTGTACTCGCCCACGCCCGGCAGGGCACGCAACCGCTCTTCGGTTTCGGGGACGACGCCGTTGTATTCGGTGGTAATTTCAATGGCCGCCGCATGCAAGCGCATGGCGCGGCGCGGGTAGCCTAGGCGCCCCCACGCTTTGAGCGCCTCGGAGAGCGGTTCGGCGGCAAGGTCTTGGGGCCGCGGCCAGCGGCGCATCCACTCTTCCCAGACGGGCTGCACCCGTACCACGGGGGTTTGCTGCAGCATGAATTCACTGACCATGACGGCCCATCCGGTGACCCCGGGGCGTCGCCAAGGAAGGTCGCGGGCGTTGGCGGAGTACCAGTCATTGATCTGGCGGTGGATTTCTTGCACGTACTCCACTCTAAGCGAGCCGATTCACGGTGCGGAATCGGCCTGCATTACCGTGCTGCGGGCCAGCGATGAACTAGCCTTAAGCTATGAGCAATGCATCGGGGGCAAAATCGGCGGCGAGCGTATATCGCCGTCGGCGCATTGCCGTGGTCGCGATCGCGCTGGCTATTGTCGGTTTGCTGGTGTGGGGCACCGTTGCGCTGGCCGGAATCCTCGGGGCCAGCCCGGCAGGAGCTGGCGATCCGCAAGCCGCGCCGACCAACTCGGCAAGCCCCAGCGAATCAGCCGAACCGAGCTCGGACGGAAAATGCACGGTGGAAGAGATCGAAATCACCGCGCAGACGGATGCCGGTTCCTACGCCACCGACAGGCAGCCTGTGCTCATCCTCGGGATCGAGAATACCTCCAAGCGTGAGTGCGAGCTGAACGTGGGCACCACGCAGCAGGAATTTTTGATTACCAGCGGCAACGATCGGATCTTCTCCACGGTCGATTGCCTCACCGACGGCGAAGACGTACAGCTCATGATGAAGCCGGGGCAGAAAGAATCTGCGCGCTTCTCCTGGTCCCGGCAGCGTTCGGCCCCGGGCTGCAAGTCGGTCAACGTGCAGCCCCGACCTGGAACCTACAAGTTCACCGCGGCCTTGGGCGAAAACAACTCGGAGCCCGTCACCTTCCAACTGGACTAAATGTAGCGGTCCAGCAGCGAGGATTCGGCCATGCGGGCCAGCCCCTCGCGGATCGACCGTGCACGCTGTTCGCCAACCCCTTCGATTTCCATCAAGGACGTGGTCGAAGCGGCCATGAGATGCTGCAGGTTGTCGAAGGCGGCTACCAAGCGCTCGCCGATAGCCTTGGGCACCGTGCGGATTTGCGAGAGCAGCCGGTAGCCCTTCGGGGTGAGCTGGTCATCTTGGCTCACCGTCGCGTGCGGGAACAGGATCTTGGTCAGCGCCTCCAGCTCGATCAACTGCGAATCGGAAATCTCATGCAGCTTTTCAAGCGCCGCATCGATATCCAGCTCCGCGCCCTCGGCGTTGGAGTAATCACGCAGGATCAGCTGGTTGTCGGTCTGGATCCCGGCGAGCAGCTCGGCATGCTGAGCTGCCAGCAAGCGGCCATCCACCCCGAGTTCGAGCACGTGGCGGGAGATCTCTTCGCTGGTGCGCCGCAGCATCTCGGTGCGCTGCAACACCGCAAGCACCTCGCGCACCGTGGCAACGTCCTCGATTTCGGCTGCCGACAGGGCGCTGGTCACCTGATCCAGGCGGTGCCGATAGCGTTCCAGGGTGGCCACCGCCTGATTGCCGCGAGCCAGCAGCCGCCCGCTGGTTTCCAGCACGTAGCGCTCGCCGGCGGCATAGAGGGTGATGGTGTGCATCGACTGGGACACCGAAATCACCGGGAAACCTGTCTGCATCGCCACCCGCTCGGCCGTACGGTGCCTGGTGCCCGACTCCTGGGTTTCGATCACCGCGTCCGGCATCAGCTGCACGCCGGCTTGGAGCAGCTGCTTGCCGGTTGCGTCAAGAATGATCGCCCCGTCCATTTTCGCCAGTTCGCGGATCCGAGTCGGGGCGTATTCGGTATTGATGCGGAAACCGCCGGAGCAGATGGACTCGACCACCCGGTCGTGGCCGAGGACTATCAGCGCTCCGGTGCGTCCGCGCTGGATGCGTTCGAGACCTTCGGCAAGTTCGGTTCCCGGGGCGATGCGGGCCAGGGTGGAGAGCAATGCGGGGGTGGGGTGCAGTTTCACCGTGCGTCCTTTCAGCGGGCAGCAACCCCCATTTTATCGCGTGGAGTTCTGCCTTTGGGTAAAGGCGACATCCAGGGCCTCGGCGATCGACTCGACCTGGAAGACGCGGATGCCTGCCGGAATGTTTTTCAGCGGCTCGGGGGTGGCCGGAGCCATGGCGAAGGAGAACCCCAAGCGGGCCGCCTCGGTGATGCGGCGGGAGATCTCCGGAACCTGGCGGACCTCACCGGCCAGGCCCACCTCGCCGAAGGCGACGAAGTCCTGCGGGAGCGGGAATTCGTTCATCGAGGAAGCGATCGCCAGGGCGCAGGAGAGATCGGCAGCCGGTTCGGAGATTTTCACTCCGCCGACGGTGGCGATATAGGAATCCATGGAGGACAGATCCATGCGGGCACGCGCTTGGAGGACCGCGAGCACCATCTGCGCACGGGCCGGATCCAGGCCGCTGGTCGCGCGGCGCGGGGCCGGTGCGGTAGAGCGCGAAAGCAGCGTCTGCACCTCGGCGACCAGTGGGCGCCGGCCCTCCAAGGTCACCGTGATGCAGGTGCCGGGCACCGGATTGCGGGTTCGCGTTACGAAGAGTTTCGACGGGTCGGTCAGCGATTGGATGCCATCTTCATTCAAGTCGAAGCAGCCCACCTCGTCGGTAGCGCCGTAGCGGTTTTTCAGCGCGCGCAGGATGCGCAGCCGGGAATGCTTCTCCCCGTCGAATTGGCAGACCACGTCCACCAGGTGCTCGAGCAGGCGGGGGCCGGCTACCGAGCCTTCCTTGGTCACATGCCCGACCATGATGGTGGTCATCGCGCGGGTCTTTGCCGCGTTGATGATGGAGGCGGCAACCTCACGCACCTGCGAAACGCCGCCGGCGGAACCATCGATCTCGGCCGAGGAGAAGGTCTGCACCGAGTCCAAAACCAGCAGCTGCGGGTCGATCTCGCGGATCTGCCCGAGGGCCAAGGACAGGTCAGTTTCGGCCGCCAGGTAGAGATTGTCCGCGATGGCGTTGATGCGCTCGGCGCGGGATTTCACCTGCGCCGCGGATTCTTCGCCGGTTAGATAGAGCACGCGAAGCCCGGTCTGGGCGGCCTTCGCCGCGACGTCGAGGAGCAGCGTGGATTTGCCCACTCCGGGCTCGCCGGCGAGCAGGATCGCCGCGGCGGGCACCAAGCCGCCGCCAAGCACCCGGTCCAGTTCGGAGACGCCGCTGCTGCGGAAAGCCGCCGCGGAACCGTCAATTTCCGAGATGGGCTGGGCAAGGTTTGCGACCTTCGCCGCCGGGGCGGTGCGAGCGGTTACCGCGCCGACTTCCTCCACCGAACCCCAGGCCTGGCATTCGCCGCAACGGCCGACCCATTTGATCGTCGTCCAGCCGCATTCGGCGCATTTATAGCTTGCTGAAGACTTGCTGCGTGTCGAGGTCTTGGCCATGTACCAATGCTATCGAGGCCGGCGGACAATTCAGCTCAGGCGGGGCAGCGGCCCGACGGCTTCTTGGTGATCGCGGCCGGCGGCCTGCAGGAGGTCGACGACCAGCGGACGCAGGAGCAGCACCAGCCCTTCGCCTTGGAGCCCCTCGACGCCCAGCTCCCGCGGGTCAAGCTGGGCTGCCACGGCTTCGAGCTGGTGGCGTGCGGCCTTCTCGAATTTTCGCTGCCCCGCCACGGTGGGTTCGCGCACCGAATGGGCCATGGTGTTGACCGCCTCGGACACATCGCGCAGCAGCGGTGCCACATTCTGCGCCCCCTCGGCGGTCAGCGCGCCGTTGCTGAGCACCGAGGCTAGGCGGCGGGCGAAGACGCGGCTATTGCGCGCGGCACGGTCGTAGTGCTCCAGCCGCAAGGCCAGCCGGGCAAGTTCGTGCCGGTGCCTGCGCGCCGTGGGGGACAGGGTGGCGATTTCCTTGGCCACGCGGAAGGCCGACGGTAGCTTTTCGACGTGGCGTTGCGTGGCGCGCGCCTTGATCAGGGCATGGAAGGCCGAGCGGTGATCGTCGTCCCGCACCGCCCAGGAGCATTCGATCATCGCCTCGGAAAGTTCCTTGAGCAGATCCGACAGGGCGCCGATCGGGGTGCGCCGCGGATCGCTGGGCCATAGCACGATGATCAGCAGCGCCAGCACGGAACCGGTCATGGCGTCGAACGATCTGGCGAAGGGCCCGTCCGCGCTGATCGGCAGCAATACCACCAGGGCGGATTGCATGCCCAGCTGGGTGGAGAAGATCGCTCCCGAATCCAGGTAGCGGGCAACGACCAAGGACAGCGACATGACCGCCGCGGCCTGCCAGATGCCCTGCCCCCACCAGTGCATGAGCCCATCGCCCAGCGCCACGCCGAGCGTGCAGCCCAGGGCCACCTCGGCGGTGCGCCGGGTGGTGGTGGCGGCCCCGAAGCCCAGCGAGATCAGCGCGCTGGTGGCGGCGAAGATGGGATCCGTGTGCCCCCAGATCGCCGAGGCTATCCAGAACGCGCCGATTGCCCCCAGGGTCATGCGCAGGATGCGCGGCAGGGAATTGCGCGCGCGCACCAGCCCGGAACGGTTGCGTTGGGCCAGGAACTTGCTCACGCGTTGCGGAATTCGTGCTTGTGGCATGTGACTAGTGTTCCATGAGCCGCCGTGACGTGGAGCACTGGCAACGAGGTTATTGCGGCAGTGAGCGAGCTCACGGTGCGTTCGAAAGGTTGTTAACCTTTTGTTCACCTTCGCCGGGTCAGCTGGTTACCTCGGGCGTTTAACGTCGTATACGAAGCGTGGCAGATGTCCGCTGCTGGTCCTACTTAGATCATCGACAAATGGGGAGTTATACTCGTGAAGCTCAATCGTTTTGGCAGCGCAGCTGCAGTCCTTTCCGTCGCCGCGCTCGCGCTGACCGCCTGCGGATCCGACAACCCGACCGCAGCCGCTGGCTCCGAAGGTGCAGACAGCTCGGCGGCAGCCGGCGTCACCGGCACGCTGACCGGCATCGGCGCCTCCAGCCAGAACTCGGCCATGGAAGCCTGGATCACCGGCTTCAAGGCCGAGAACGCGGAAGCCAACGTGCAGTACTCGCCGGATGGCTCCGGCGCGGGCCGCGAAGCATTCCTCGCAGGCGGCGCGCAGTTCGCCGGCTCGGATGCCTACCTGAAGGCCGATGAAGCAGACAAGGCCAAGGAAGTTTGCGGTCCCGAGGGCGCATTCAACATCCCTGCCTACGTCTCCCCGATCGCGATTGCCTTCAACCTCGAGGGCGTCGAAGAGATCAACATGGATTCGGCAACCATCGCCAAGGTGTTCAAGAAGGAAATCACCAAGTGGAATGATGAGGCTATCGCCAGCCAGAACCCAGAAGTTGAACTTCCGGACACCGCCATCACCGTGGTCCACCGCAACGACGAATCCGGCACCACCGAGAACTTCGTCGAGTACCTCTCCGCCGCTGCCGGCGATGTCTGGGACTACGACGTTTCCGGTGACTGGCCAAGCGACATCCAGTCGGAGAACGCCAAGGGCACCTCCGGCGTGGTTTCGACCACCACCTCCACCGATGGTGCCATCACCTACGCCGATTTCTCCGCGGTAGGCAACCTGTCCACCGTAAACGTGAAGGTCGGCGAGGAATACACCAAGATCTCGGCCGAGGCGGCAGCCAAGGCGCTGGAGACCGCGACCCCAGTCGAAGGCGCAGCCGAGATCGATCTGGCGCTGGACCTGGAACGCGACACCACCGAAGCCGGCACCTACCCAATCGTGCTGCTTTCGTACCACATCTTCTGCACCACCTACGAAGATCAGGCTACAGTTGACCTGGTAAAGGCCTTTGGCAACTACGTGATCTCGGAAGACGGCCAGAAGACCGCTCAGGACTCGGCGGGCAACGCGCCAATCTCGGCGGCAATCGCCGAGAAGGCCGCGAAGTCGTTGGACGCAATCACCGTCGCCAAGTAGTAACAACGCAGCACCGCGTGGGCGGATCGAAGTGATTCGCCCACGCAACCCCCTCCACCCCACGACCTCGCAGTCGTAACCCCCTCCCTTGTAAAGGCTCCTGCCATGACTACCAATGCTTTGAAAAGCAAGTCATCGACCTCGGGTCAAGCGGGCGACAAGATCTTCTCCGGAACGGCATTAGCCGCCGGGGTGCTGATCCTAGTCACGCTGTTCGCCGTTGCGATCTTCTTGCTCATTCAGGCCCTGCCGACGTTTGTCGCCGATCCGGCCGACATTTCCGGCGGGGAAGGCTTCTTCGCCTACATCTGGCCGATTGTTATCGGCACCGTGATCGCCTCGGCGATCGCAATTCTCATCGCCACTCCCGTCGGTATCGGAGTGGCCCTGTTCATCTCGCACTTCGCCCCGCGTAAGGTCGCCGGCCCGCTGGGCTACGTCATCGACCTGCTGGCCGCGATCCCTTCGGTGATCTACGGCGCCTGGGGTTATATGGTGCTCGCCCCGGCACTTGTTCCGGCCTTCGAATGGCTGGCAGCGAACCTGGGCTTCATCCCGATTTTCGCCGGTCCTGCCTCGCAGACCGGTAAGACCATGCTCACCGCAGGCATCGTGCTGGCGGTCATGGTATTGCCGATCATCACCTCGCTGAGCCGCGAAATCTTCTTGCAGACCCCGAAGCTCCACGAGGAGGCGGCCCTGGCTTTGGGCGCCACCCGCTGGGAAATGATCACCACCGCGGTGATCCCCTTCGCCCGTCCGGGAATCATCTCCGCGGTCATGCTGGGCCTGGGGCGCGCGCTGGGTGAAACCATGGCGGTAGCCCTGGTGCTCTCCACCGGCAACCTGATCCCATCGCTGATCAAGACCGGCAACCAGACGATCGCGGCAGAAATCGCGTTGAACTTCCCCGAGGCTTTCGGGTTGCGTCTGGCCGAGTTGATCGCCGCCGGCCTGGTCCTGTTCATGATCACCCTGATCGTGAACATGATCGCCCGTGGCATCATCGCCCGGCACAAGGAATTCTCGGGAGCTAACTGATGAGTGTCATGACTGCCAACACCCAAGCGGCCCAGCCGACCCCGCCGAGCCGCAAGCGCAATTCGCTTTCCAAGGGAAAGCTGCCCCGCTGGGCGGTGCCCGCCACCGCGGCCGGCGCGATCATTGTCGGCGCCGCGTTCTCCACGCTGACCGGCTTCAGCGTGGCAACCTTCGCGATCTACTCGGCGGTGCTCTTCGTGATCGCCGGTACCGTGCTCACCTCGGTGGTCGAGGGCAGGCGCCAGGGCCGCAACGCCATGTGGACCTACCTGATCTACGGGGCCTTCCTGCTGGCGCTGATCCCGCTGGCCTCGGTGCTCTACACGGTGCTGGAAAAGGGATTGCCGGGGATGAACTCGCACTTCCTGTTCAGCTCCATGAACGGGGTCACCGGTGCGGTGGACAACCAGAGCGTAGCGGACGGCGCGCCGGTCATCGGCGGTGCCTACCACGCGCTGTTGGGCACGCTGATGATCACCTTGTGGGCTACCGTGATCTCGGTTCCGGTGGGCATGCTCACCGCGGTCTATCTCGTCGAATACGGGAAGAACGGAGTGCTGGCCAAGGCCATTACCTTCTTCGTCGACGTGATGACCGGTATTCCGTCCATCGTGGCCGGCCTGTTCGCCGCCGCGTTCTTCGGACTGCTCCTGGGTCCCAACGCCCGCATGGGCATCGTCGCGGCGGTAGCGCTCAGCGTGCTGATGATCCCCACGGTGGTACGCTCCACCGAGGAAATGCTCAAGATCGTTCCGAACGAGTTGCGCGAGGCGTCCTACGCGCTGGGTGTGCGCCGCTGGCGCACCATCTTGAAGGTAGTCATCCCGACCGCGATCTCCGGTATCGCCTCCGGCGTCACCCTGGCTATTGCCCGCGTGATTGGCGAGACCGCACCGATCCTGGTGACCGCAGGCATTGCCAGCAGCATCAATACGAACGTCTTCGCAAACTGGATGTCCACGCTGCCGACCTTCATCTACTACCAGATCCTGACTCCGACCAGCCCGACGAATATCGACCCTTCGGTGCAGCGCGCCTGGGCCGCTGCCCTGCTGCTGATCCTGATGGTGATGGCGCTGAACCTCGGTGCCCGATTGATCGCCTCGCTGTTCGCCCCGAAGAAGGGCCGTTGAGCCGCTAGGCTCCGGCACTCACCCCACTAGATTTTCAAGGAATACATCATGGCAAAACGTATCGACGTCAAAGATCTGAACGTCTACTACTCCAAGTTCCTCGCTGTTGAAGATATCTCGATCAACATCGAGCCAAAGTCCGTCACCGCGTTCATCGGCCCCTCGGGCTGCGGCAAGTCGACCTTCCTGCGCACGCTGAACCGCATGCACGAAGTCATCCCCGGCGGCCGCGTCGAGGGCGAGGTGCTGCTCGACGGCGACGACCTCTACGGCCCAGGCGTTGACCCGGTGACCGTGCGCAGCCAGATCGGCATGGTCTTCCAGCGTCCGAATCCGTTCCCCACCATGTCCATCAAGGACAATGTGCTGGCCGGAGTGAAGCTGAACGGCAAGAAGATCTCCCGCTCGGATGCGGACTCGCTGGTGGAGAAGTCCTTGCGCGGCGCGAACCTGTGGAACGAAGTCAAGGATCGTTTGGACAAGCCAGGCTCCGGGCTCTCCGGTGGCCAGCAGCAGCGACTGTGCATCGCGCGCACCATCGCGGTGAAGCCCGACGTGATCTTAATGGATGAGCCTTGCTCGGCGCTGGACCCGATCTCCACGCTGGCCATCGAGGACCTGATCAACGAGCTGAAGAGCGAATTCACCGTGGTGATCGTGACCCACAATATGCAGCAGGCCGCGCGCGTTTCGGATCGGACCGCGTTCTTCAACATCGCGGGCACCGGCAAGCCGGGCAAGCTCATCGAGTACAACGAAACCGCTGCCATCTTCTCCAACCCGGAGCAGAAGGCCACCGAGGATTACGTCTCCGGACGCTTCGGCTAAAGATTTCGTCTCCTGCCCCTATTGCGACGGGGCGGCAGACGGACCGGAAGGGGGGTCTTCCGGGGATCCTGGAGGGGATCACCGCCAGCGGCGCCATGCGAAAGCAAGGCGCCGCTGGTTTTTAAGCAATGATGTAAAGGTCGCTTGACTGTAAAGTAAGCTTGTCTGTAAAGTGAGGTTTACGTGCTAAGGGATTGAAGCAGGAGTTGAGATGAACACAAAAACCGTGGCCCAGTCCAAGTGGGGGCGATCGCGCTTCGGCGGCGGCTCGGCGGCGCTGATCATCACCAGCCTGCTGGTGGGGCTCGTGCTCTCCGCCGGCGGGGGACTGCTCTTCGCCAGGCTGAACTTCCCGGAAAATTTCGTAATGGCGGCCCTGGTCATGATGGCCGGCCTGCTGCCGGTACTTTCGGTAGCCTGCTGGGCGCTGCTGCTGGACCGAGATACCTTGCGCGGGGCCACTAAAAATCCCGAGATATCGGTGGAATCCCAGTGGTACGACAAGGCTGCAGTCGGGGTCTTCCAAGACCTTCTGCTCGTCTGCGGCCTGGGTGGCGCGGTGTTTTCCTTCCTGCAGTTCCAGGCGTCGATAGGACTGGTGCTAGCCGGCGTCGTGATGGTGGCCATGGTTGACTTCGCGGTTCGCTACTGGCTGATCAAGCGAGCTGAAGGGTAGTGGAAAACACCTTGCCCGCACGCCGCTTGGAGCGGGGCTTCTCCCAGCAGGCGCTCGCCGACGAGCTCGGAGTCTCCAGGCAAACGATCATTTCGCTGGAGAAGGGCCGCTATGACCCGTCTCTGCCGCTGGCGTTCAAACTCGCCGAAGTTTTCGGCTGCCGGATCGAAGACCTCTTCCAGCCTGACGCCAAGTAATAAATGAAGTCATGAGGATGCGCCGGAAGCAGACTTTAGGTTACGTTGGTATGTGACTCAGGGCACTTGCAAGAAAAGAGATACCGCAATGGGACGCAAGATCCTGCGACGGCGCATTATCCGCGCCACGCTGGGCGGTAGCAGCTTCGTCCGCGAGGAAAAGCTTGCCGGTGAAGAGCCATTGGAGATCCGCTTCGGATCCACCGCATTCACCACTTCGATGCGCACGCCAGGGGACGACTTCGACTTGGTCGCCGGCTTCCTGCACGCGGAGGGGATCATTGCGCGCTCCGAGCAGCTGACCGCCATGCGCTACTGCATGGGCACCGATGATGAGGGCAACCAAACCTATAACGTCATCGAGGCCCAATTGGGTTTCGGCGCCCAGCCGCCTGACCCGTCCGCGGCCCGCAACGTGGTGACCAGCTCGGCCTGCGGCATCTGCGGAACCAACTCCATCGACGAGGTCCGCAAGAAATCCAGCTACGAGCTCGATCCCGAAGCCGGGCGGCTGGAGCTCGCGGTGCTGTTGGCAATGCCGGACACCCTACGCGACTCCCAGAAGCTCTTCAGCTCCACCGGCGGGGTCCACGCCGCGGGGCTTTTCAGCACCACCGGTGAGCTGCTCATCCTGCGCGAAGACGTGGGGCGGCACAACGCGGTGGACAAGGTCATCGGCGCGGCGCTGCGTGATAACCGCCTGCCGCTGAGCCATACAATTCTGCAGGTTTCCGGACGCGCGTCATTCGAATTGGTCCAGAAAGCCGCCATGGCGGGAATCCCGGTGCTCAGCGCCGTCAGCGCACCTTCTTCGCTAGCCGTAGAGCTGGCAGATGAATGTGGCGTAACGCTGGCCGGATTCTCCCGTGGGAACAGCATCAACTTATACACTCATGCCCAACGCATTTTAGGCACTCAGTAGCTCAGTGGAGGAATACCATGCATCTCCCAGCCCCCAAAGATGACATCAATGAAGATGATCTCAAGGTCGGTGACCCCAAGCGCAGCGCCGCCGGCCTCAAGGCCGTCGCCGTTTCCTTGCAACGCGGCTTCGCCGAAGCAGGGGTAAGCCGCACCCTGCTTTCCATGGCGCGCATCAACCAGCGCGGTGGATTCGACTGCCCGGGCTGCGCCTGGCCCGAATCGATTACCGGGGCACGCAAGCCGGCAGAATTCTGCGAGAACGGTGCCAAGGCCATCGCCGAGGAGGCCAGCGCCCGCACCGTCACCCCGGAGTGGTGGGAGCAGCACCCGATCAGCGTATTGCGCGAAAAAACAGAATACTGGCTTGGCTCACAGGGGCGCATCAGCGCACCGATGATCATCCGTGCCGGAGATACCCACTACAAGCCGATTAGCTGGGCCGAAGCCTTCAGCACCATCGGTGAGCACGTCAACGCCAGCACCCCGGAGAAGTGCGTCTTCTACACCTCGGGGCGCACGGCAAACGAGACGGCGTTCATGTACCAGCTGCTCGCCCGTTCGCTGGGCACCAACAACCTGCCCGACTGCTCGAACATGTGCCATGAGTCCTCGGGCTCGGCCATGAATCCGACCATCGGCATCGGCAAGGGCACCGTCTCGCTGGAAGACTTCGACCACGCCGAACTGATCTTCGTGGTCGGCCAGAACCCGGGAACCAACCACCCGCGGATGCTCTCGGCGCTCGCCGACGCACGCAAGCGCGGTGCCAAGATCGTTGCGGTGAATCCGCTGCCCGAGGCCGGATTCTTTGGATTCAAAGACCCGCAGACCGTGGGCGGCATGCTCGGCAAGCCGAGCGAAATCAGCACGCACTTCCTGCAGATCAAGGTCGGTGGAGACCTGGCGCTCTTCCAGGCCTTCGGGCATCTCTTGCTTGCCGAGGAGGAGAAGAATCCGGGATCCGTGGTGGACCAGAAGTTCGTCGCCGAAGTGACCGACGGGTTCGAAGCCTACAAGAGCGCCCGCGCAGAACTGGATTGGGAAGCCACCGAAGAGGCCACCGGCCTGACCCGTGCGCAGATCACCGAGATCGCCGAACTGCTCATTGCTTCCAAGGCCTCCATCTTCTGCTGGGCGCTGGGCTTGACCCAGCAGCCGCACTCGGTGCCGACGCTGAAGGAAATCATCAACCTGCTGCTGCTGCAAGGCAACTTCGGCAAGCCGGGCGCCGGAGCATGCCCGGTACGCGGCCACTCGAATGTGCAGGGCGACCGCACCATGGGGATCTGGGAGAAGCCCACAGAAGAGCTCCTGGAGGCGCTGGATGCCGAATTCGGCATCGACTCCCCACGCGCCCATGGCTACGACTCCACGGAGGCGTTGGACGCCTTTGAGCAGGACGAGGTGGACGTGTTCGTCTCCATGGGCGGCAACTTCGCCCTGGCGAACTCGGAAACCGAGTTGCTCGAAGCGGGCATGCAGCGTGCCAAGCTCACGGTGCACATCTCCACCAAGCCAAACCGATCCCACGTGGTGCACGGGCAGACCTCGCTGATCCTGCCGACGCTGGGGCGCACGGACAAGGACGATAAGCACCCAAAGGGTGCGCAGTTCCTCTCCGTGGAAGAC
Organism: Arthrobacter sp. MYb221; assembly: GCF_002979835.1. Lineage (NCBI taxonomy): Bacteria > Bacillati > Actinomycetota > Actinomycetes > Micrococcales > Micrococcaceae > Arthrobacter > Arthrobacter sp. MYb221. The sequence continues at coordinate 24,573 of NZ_PCPW01000005.1, forward strand.
TCGATGTCGGTGATCCATTCGACCCAGGGCCGGCTCACCCCGGTCTCCGAGCACCTGCTGTCCGAACCGGTGATCGTGGCTCGCATGGCCCAAGCCATCCTGGGAGATGACCACGTCGTGAACTGGCGGGCCATGGCCGAGGACTATGACGTGATCCGTGATCATATCGCTCGGGTGCTGCCCGGGTTCGAGGACTTCAACCGACGGGTGCGCGAACGGAACGGGTTCGTGCTGCCCAACGCGCCACGCGATTCGCGCTCCTTCGCCACCGACATCGGCAAGGGGCGGTTCACGGTCTCGCCTTTCGAGGCGCTCAAGGCGCCGGAAGGCCACCTGATCTTGCAGACCATGCGCAGCCATGATCAGTACAACACCACGTTCTACGGACTGGATGACCGGTACCGTGGCATCAAGGACGGGCGTCGAGTAATCCTCATTCACCCGGAGGACCTGACCGAGATGGGGTTCAAGGACCGCGAATTGGTCGATGTGATCTCAACCTTCGCCGGCACCGAACGCCGGGCGAACAGGTTCCGTCTGGTGTCCTACCCGACGGCAAAGGGGTGTGCCGCAGCATACTTCCCGGAGGCCAACGCGTTGGTGCACCGCGGACTAGTCGCCCGCGAGTCCAACACTCCTGGCTTCAAGGCGATGAGCGTACGCTTCGTGCCGCATACCGAGCAGCCCGGCCCGACCTTGGATAGCTAGCCCACCGGGTCCATGGCAAGGGCCAGGATCGCCCCGGCAAGTATGCAGATTGCCGGGGTGGCGATCCAGTGCCCGTAGACCTTCACGACCCGGTACCAGACGACCGACTCGAAGGCCTGGTTCGCGCCGGCGCCGACAATCGAGCTGGTGACCGCCTGGGTGGTGGACAGCGGCAGGTGCAGCAGCATCGAGCCGACGTAGAGCATGGTTGCGGCAACGCCTTGGGCGACCATGCCACGCAGCGGATCAAAATTCACCAGCCGGCGCGAGAGCGTATAGGTGATCCGCCAGCCGCCGAGGAGCACCCCGAAAGACAGCGCCGAAGCGGCGATCAGCTGAATGGCCAAGGCCACCGGCCCCGGATCCATATGTCCGCCGGTGATGAGCACCAGGGTGATCGTTGCCGCGGTACGCTGTCCGTCCTGCAGCCCGAGGCCCAGCGCCACGGCGCAAGCCGCGATAGCCTGGCCCGCTCGGGAGCGGGTATTGACGTCTCTGGAAGTATCGTGGCGCATCAGCCAGGTTGCGGGGACCACCAGCAAGAAGGACGCGGCGTACGCGATGAGCGGGGTGACCAGCAGGGGGAGCAGCACGGAGCGGGTAAAAAGTTCCACCGCGCCGCCCAGCGACTCGTTGCCCAGCCAGGAGTTCGCCGCACCGGCACCGACCAACGCGGAGATTAACGCGTGCGTAGAGGAGACCGGTATGCCACGCCACCAGCAAAACAGCAGCCAGGCCCCGGCGGCCAAGAGCGCGGCGATCAACAACTTCATCCCGACGGTGTCTTCGGGCAGCTGCATATTCAGCCGGCTGATCAGCACCGTACTGAAGGTGGTGGTCGCCATGGTGCCGATGAAAGCGAACAAGGCGGCGGCACCGACGGCGATGCCCGGGCTCAGCGCGCGGGTGCGTACGGCCGCTGCGACGGCGGTCGAGGAGTCCCTGAATCCGTTGAGCACCGCATAACCCAGAGTTAATACGATGGCGATGGTGGTGAATAAGGGGAGCAAATCCATGGGTTTTCTAGGATTCCTTGACCAGTACGCGGCCGAGGTGATCGGAGAACTGGCGCAGGGTGTTCGCGGCGAGCAGCAAGTGATCGGCTACACGCTGATGCTTGTGAATTGTGGAGGCTTTGGAAAAGTTGGAGATTTCATCAATCCAAACCAGGTGAGTACGTGCCGCACGCTTTGAGTACTGCATCATCTGCAGCCAGTTGTCTTCCAGATCATCAAGCTTATTCAAGCTTCGTACGGAATTCGAGGCGAGCTCGGCTAGCTGAGAGATCAGTTCCAGCTGCTCGGCCGCTCGGTCCGAGAGCGGTGTGGAACCCAAGGTATTGATCAGTTCGCCAATGCCGCGGAGCTGCTCCATGGTTTCGTGCAGCAGCCGCGAAAACATGTACATGTCTTCGCGCGGTAGCGGACTGATGTAACTGGTACGCAGGTGGGTGAGCAACGCGTGCAAGAAATCCGAGGCTTGGGCTTCCGCCGTGGCAAGCTCCTTGAGCTGCTCGGAACGCCCATCGGGATTGCCGATCATTTCGGAAACGCTGGCCACCGAATTGCGGATGGTGCTTGCCAAGTCGCTCAGCAATTCAATGCCGCGCGATGCTGAAGGAAAGATTTGGAACTTCACGTTGTTCGGCGCACCATTCGTCTCAGGTCACAGTTTTGGTACTAACGCTGAACAGTTTACGTCGCAAAGGTTAACTTCGAAACGTAAGTGATGCCGGACCGGGAACGCCTCTCGGCGGAAGGCCGCTCGAAGCGGCAGAATATTGGAGCCCGGGGTTACCAGCGGCCCGGCACCGTCTACTAGTTTTCTCGCACTAAGCGCTTGCTGTCAACCATAGAGAGAACCGGGTGCGCATTCTCACGTTAGTTACGCAGTGATTTCTCAATGCCGCTGAGGCACAGCAGGCCACAGCAGAACCAAATGGCCCCGGCCGGTCCCGCCCCGACCGCCACGGTGCTGGCGGCAACGGGCAGGAGCACCTGGCCCAAGCGATTGCCCATCAGGCGTACCGCGAGTGCTGCCCCGCGGTCCTGAGACGGCACGGAGGTGGACACCATGGTCATGGTCACCGGCTGCCCCATGCCGAGGAAGAATCCGCCGATAAGCAATGCCAATCCGGCGAGCCAGAGTGTATCGATGAACAGGGGTGCAATGGCGATGGTTATGCCCGCCGTATACAGGCTGGTGAGCAGCATTGACTTGCGGCTGAAGTGGCGTGAAATCCACGGAAGGAAGAGCCGCGAAACTACCGAGGCGCTACCTCGGATTGCCAGCAAGACACCCACGGCGGCCGGCGTCACGCCATGCTTTTCTGCGACCAAGGGGAGGAACGCGGTGAGGATGTCCAAGATTGACAGCAGCGTCAGCGAGGCGAGCATATGCGAGGGCATGCCTTTGACCCTGAGAATCGAAACCATCGAAGCCTGTGGCTTAGGCGAGGAGCTAGCCGCAACCTTCTTGATTCTCGGTTGCAGATTAGGCAGGAGCAACGGAATGGCAAGCAACGCGCAGGCGCCGCCGATCCACAACGATAAATTAATGTCGGCAATGCGTTCGGGGGAGTCGGCCACCGTGGAAGTGCCGAGGATGATTCCAGCGATCAGCGGTCCAAGGAACTGGCCGGCCGAGTACGCGGCGGTGAACCAGCCGAAGCCCTTATCCAGCTGGTCATCGGGAAAATAGCGGGCGATCGAGGACTGCCCGCCAATGGTGAACATCAAATGCCCCATGCCCAGTATCGCGCTGGCAACTGCCACCATGATGTATCCCTGAGCCGTGGCAATGCCCAATGAGCCCAAGCCCATCAAGCCGGCTCCGGCGAGCATGAGAAAACGAATCTTGGGGATCCGTGAACTGAATCGCCCCAGCCACACCGCGGTGACCATTGGCAACAGGGCGTAGGCTGCGGTGGCGAGCCCAACCGTGACTGGACCGGCATCCAGGGAAATGAGCTTGTACGTGGTGACCGGGCGAACGAGGTTCAGTGTGGTCTGCGAAAGAAGGGCGGTAGCGACGAGGATCAGTAGCCATCGCAGGGTTCCAGAAGCTGCATTATTGGCTTCCGCGCCCACTCTGCCTACCTTTTGTCGATATCAGTATCTCAAATCAATCCTAAGGGCTTATCGCCTGCGATCAGTCCAACGCGCCTAGCCGCCAGAGTCGGGCACAGGCTTCCAAGTCCTCTGCGGTGTTCGCCATCGATTTGGCTCGCGCAGTCAGTTTTGAACCGCGGGTTTCATGCGCAAGATCTGCTGCATCTGCATGCTCGGTCATTCCCAACGCGAGAACCCGGCAATAGGCGGCGGTGCGTTCCAGCGCGTGGGCGAAGTCCCCATCGAAGGCTCCGGAAAGTATGGAGGTTGCCATGTTTTTAAGTTCTTCCGCCGTCGGCGGTTCGGCAACACCGGCCACCAGGCGTTCCACCTCGGCACGGTGGGATCCTGCACGGAAACGTGCAGACATGGTTTCAGCGTTGTTCATGGTTGCCGCGCGGATGGCATAGAGGCGCCACAAGGCTCCCGGCAGGGACCTTGCAGGGGCTTCGGACCAGAGTTCGGCAAGAACCTCCAGGCCTTCTGTTTCGGCGACTTGAATTAGCCTTTGCGAAACCTCAGGGTCCTCGTTCGCGATACCGCGGCGAATGAAGGCCTGCGCCGATAGATGGGCTGCTTCCGAGATGCGCGCCGGGTCGGCGCCGCCTTCATAGGGGTCGAAATCTATGGGAGCGAAGGGCCGTGGCTTGTGATGTCTGAACCCTGAGACTTGGCCAACTTTGGATCCTGCGCGTGCACCTTTCATGGCTTCGAGACTACTCCTTTTTGGTGGACGGTGCCCCATCGGCCTTGGTGTGAAACGACGCATACGAATAGACCGACTATTCGCGGAAGGCGCAGGAAATTTCTGCGAGAGAGGGTGCTCGCGGCGAGGCGGATTGCCCGCGAGAACTAAGCTGAATTGCATACTTCGCTGGCATTAATGAGAGCCTGCAACTATCTGCAACTATCTGCAACTATCTGCAATGGCGCGTTCCAGAACGGCCGCTCAATGGCCATGGACCCCTTGCAACGCGAGGAAAATTGACTCGATTAAGGATGAATCGCTACTTCGGGTATTATGGATTTTGGCTTCGGCCGTGCGCCTTTAGCTCAGTTGGTAGAGCACTGGACTTTTAATCCATTGGTCGCGGGTTCGACCCCCGCAGGGCGCACAACATAGGAATCGGGTCCCACTTGCTAAGGCGAGCGGGACCTGATTCTTTTTCATGATGACGCCAGCCCTGGGTTGGCAGGAGTCTTTACCAGCTCTCTATCTGCGGGAATTCTCGAATGAGGCGGAAGGGATTGTCGTAGAAGGCGATTCCGTGGGCACGCCTTCCGCCGCGCATGGCGGGAAAGATTTCGTAATAGTCATATTCCGAAACGACGAGCACCGTGGGTTGGTCAATAGATGATTCGTCCCAATCATTCGGAATGGTTGGCGTGTAGATCCACACCTCGCTTTCCAAGTCGCTGAGATTATTAGTGACAGATTTCCAGCCTCGCCGGCTGGCGAGGATCTCACCTGGTTCGGCATGAAGGATTCGAGAGAGCGCCTCTTCCGTATCCGGGGCGATCCTCTGCATCTGGCTTAATGCTGCACGGACCTCGTCGTAACCATCAGCTTCACACAGATCATTGACGGCAACGGTGAAGCGATTTTGGCGATGCGTTGCGCGTTCCTTGACTTCACAGCGTTCGCGTTGACGGCGCCGCTCGCGGTGCGTGTGCTGTTGGCGTTTCTTGCTGACGGCCATGGGATGCTCCTGGAAGCTGAGTGGAAAGTTGCCGGTCCGCTTAGCCTAGGAGCAGCTTCAGAAGTCTTGGGTTACTTCAGAAGATCTGTGGATAACTGGGGTCTAGTTGTCATCAGACCCATGGTGCCAAGAATCCGAGGACACGTTCCATGACCAAGGACCGTGCCTTCGGATCGCAGGAACTAAGCGAGCTATCGGTGAAGAGGTGTTGATTTCCCGCATAGGTGTAGAGCTCAGCGATGCCGTTACCGGGACCCGCAACGAAATCTTGTGCCGCACCCAGATCGCCTTCCAATGCGAAGAATGGGTCTGCATCCTTGCCGTGGATCTGGGCCTTCACCGACTCCGGCCATGGCCCGAAACCCCAATCGGCATCCAGATCTACGAAGGATTCCAGGAGAACGGCAGCCAAGGCTCCGGGGCGTTGCTGGGCGTATCGCTGCGCCATTGAGGCTCCCCATGAGGTGCCGACATACACCAATTTTGGAGGTAGCGAATCCAGCAGCGCGGAGACCTGTTGGTTGATCTCTGCTTCACTAATTGAGTTCGCTAATTGCAGCCCGGCCTCCACGGATTCTGGCTGGGCGCCGCCATAGAGATCGAGGGTATGTACCTTGTGGCCAGCAGTTTCCAGTTCTTCGGCCATGGCTCGTACACCAGGGGTGAGGCCTTGGACGTGGTGAAATAAGACGATCTCGGCCATCGGGGCTCCCAGCAGAGACGGGTGATTACCCCACCGAGCCTATGACCCTAGATGCTTCGGGTCAATGAGTCACTTAGCGTTCGTCAACCAGATTCTCGATGCGTTGCGGTAGGTGCTCGATAGCCGAATCCCAGCCAGGCATCTGACTGTTGATCTCTACGCTGTAGCCCTCGGTCAGCATGAACTCGGCACAAGTGAGGGTCTCATGGCCGGAGCCGGTTTCGTAAATGAATGCTCGTCGGATGTCGTTCCAGAGCAGAGTTGCAGACTGATCGATGACCAGGCCGGTGGTGACTACTTCGACGGTGCGCTGGGGGTAGGACATTTTCAACTTGCTTTCGGGGTCCTCGGCGGTGTGCTTTGATCAAGTGTAAACCGGCAACACGCCGCAGAGGGGCTACCGAACCGGCGTGGGATAGGACTTAGTCATGGTTCCTTCCGCAGACAGCTCCAACTGGTAGTCCAAATTCAGCTTGTCCAAGAAATGCTGGTCGTGGCTGACCACCAATAAGGCGCCGCGGTAGAGAGCCAGCGCCTCGCAGAGTTGGCGCACGCTCTCGAGATCCAGATTATTTGTCGGCTCATCGAGAATGAGCAGTTGCACGGGAGGTTCGGACAGCAGCAGCGAGGCCAGATAAACGCGAAAACGTTCTCCGCCGGAAAGCGCGGACAGCGGACGGTCAACGCTCGCTCCGCGGAGCAACAGGCGTGCGAGCATATTCCGCACCTGCCCGGGCGCGGCCGATGGGGCGACCTCGCCTATGTTTTCGACGGCGCTACGATCTTCGTCAAGTCCAACTAGCAATTGCGGGAGATAGCCAACCCGCTCCAGATAGAGCCTTCCAGACGGTCCGGCGCCAGCGTCATCCCCGAAGAGCAGCTGCCGCAACAACGTGGTCTTACCTGACCCGTTGGGGCCGATGAGCGCCACGCGTTCGGGGCCTTGGATAATGTGTTTACCTGCGGCCGAACTCAGCTGGGCAACCTGTTTGCTGGCAGGCAGTTTCGGATCCGGTAATTCCAGATTGATGTGCTCTACCTGTCGGACTCGTTCTTCGGCCCGATCGAGTTTGGTCTGCGCGCTGTCAACCTTGCCGTCGAGGTTTGAACGCATCTTGCCAGCGTTGGCTTCGGACTTCTGGCGTAGATGATTGGCCAGAATCTTGGGGATGCCGCCTCCCAGCTGCTCGGCCCGCCCCTTGCGTTTGGCGCGGGCGAGTTTGGTTTCGGCTTCGACGCGTTGGCGTTTTTCCACCTTTAGGGAAGCACTAGCCGTTTTTGCTGCCTGTTCGGCGGCATGCTGCTCGGTCTCCAACTGCTCGCGGTAGGCGCTGTAGGGTCCGCCGAAAACTCTGAGTTTTCCTGCGTACAGCTCCACTGTATGATCCATGAGCTCAAGCATCTCGATGTCGTGGCTGACCACGATCAACGTACCCTTCCAGGAGCGCACGAGCCCGTACAGCAATTCTCGGGTTGGTGCGTCGAGGTTGTTCGTTGGTTCGTCAAGCAGCGTGATGGGCAATGCGGCTAGCCGCAGGCCGAGCACCGCAAGCAGCATCGCTTCGCCGCCCGATAGGGTGCCGACCTGGCGATCCAGATCCAGTGTTCCGAGTCCCAAGGGGCTCAGTTCAGCCTCCAGCCGGGCCTCCAAGTCCCAATTATCTCCCACCGCATCAAAATCTTCGGGATCTACGCTTCCGGCTTCGATGGCTTTCAGCGCGCGATAGGTTCTATCGATCCCAAGCAGTTCGGTCACGGTGGTGTCCCGATGCAAGGTAAGTGTCTGCGGCAGGTAGGCGAGCTCTTCCGCGGCCTCCACCCTGCCCTCGCTAGGGCTTAGTTGCCCGGCGATGAGCTTCAAAAGAGTTGATTTGCCGCTGCCGTTCGCGCCGGTAAGCCCCGTGCGTCCTGAAGGAAAAGTGCCTTCCAGGTTAGTCAGGGCGCGCTCGCCGGTAGGCCAACTGAAGCTGAGGTTGTGCAGTGTGATCGGCGGAGTCAAAGGCATAAGTGGCTCTCCCACGGATGTGAAGAGGCTGCCGAGCTTAGGGATCTCGAAGCTGGCTCAACTATTTAAAGGAGCCATAAAAAAGGGATACCGAAGCCGGTAGCCAAAATGAACGGATTGCACCGGAAATAGGGTGCTTGGTCATTGGCTGGCTTAGTAGGTATCCATGCAATCGAGTGTAACAGCAGGTGATGGGGCGGGAAAAGGTGTGCTCGAGCACTTTCGGCCCGTATCCATTTGCGGATACGGGCCGAAAGCCGGCTAGTGCGTTGGTCTACTTCCAGGCGCGGTGCACGGCGACCACGCCGCCGGTCAAGTTGCGGAATTCGACGTTCTTCCAGCCAACATTGATGAACTTCTGGCCCAAGTCCTGCTGGTTTGGCCAGGCGGCGATCGACTCGGCCAGGTAGGCATAGGCCGAAGGGTTCGAGGAGACCAGGTAGCCCAGCGCGGGAATTACGCGCGGCAGGAACTGCTGGTAGGCCACCTTGATCGGAGTGACGGTGGGGGTGGAGAACTCGGCCACCACGATGCGCCCGCCGGGCTTGGTTACGCGGTGCATCTCGGACAGGGCCTTCTCGGTGTCCGAGATATTGCGCAGACCGTAGGAGATGGTCACCGCGTCGAAGGAGTTGTCCTCGAATGGCAGGTCGGTGCCGTCGCCGTAGACGAACTCAAGCTCCGGGTAGCGCTTGCGCCCCTCGGCCAGCATGCCCTCGGACATGTCGCAGGCGGTCACCGTGGCTCCGGCCTTGGCCAGCGGCATCGACGAGGTGCCGGTGCCGGCGGCCAGGTCCAGGATGCGCTCGCCGGATTTGGGCGCGATCGCCTCGGTGGTGATCTTGCGCCAGTAATTCACGATGCCGCCGGTCATCAGGGTATTGAGTAGATCGTAGCGAGGGGCTACATTATCGAACATCTCCTGGACCTGGTTGGCCTGCTTATCCAGGCCCGCGCGCACATTGTGGGAAGTCATGCTTCCAAGTGTTTCATATTCGAGGATGCCCGAGCGCCGGATGTGGGGCGAATCGCGTTCAGAGCAGAGATTCTAGCCGCGCGTAGCTTGCCTCCATCCCGTCGGTCATTCCGGTAGCCAGCACCATGTCACGCGTCTGGGCATCGGGATAGGTGATCACAATCGACAGCAGTGTCCCCTCGCTGCTTTCGGCGAATGTCGACTCGTTGATAGTCGGCGGATAGTCGGTGTCGATCATTTGTTCGGTGGTCCGCTCGTACGACTTGGGAAGTAGTTCGAGCAGCTCGCCGGTGAATCCAAAGCCCTGTCCCTCGGTGCCGGTCTCCGGCTCCCACCGGTAGCGGTAGGTTCCGCCAACGGACTCGGGCAGCACGCATTCGGTCATCTTCCAGCCGTCGGGACCAAGCAGCCAGCGCTTCATAAGCGCCGCGTCATGGTGTGCCTGCCAAACCTGATCGCGGGTTCCGCGAATGATGCGGCTAACGCGAATTTGGGTATCCGAAAGAATCTGGGCTTCGGTGGTGAACGTTCGGGCATAGTTGCGCAGATCTATCAGCACCTGTTCGATCTGGCTCATGGCCGAACGGGTCCCGTCGATCATGCCCATGTCGACTACTTGTTCCAGGTCTGCCGCGGAATCGAAATTCGCCGTAATGGTCAGCTTGGTGCCGTCTGGCTGCGGATCAAAGCTGAAGACCATACGGGTGGTCGGCAGCTCGGCGTTGGGCGTGCCGTCGGCATTTGCAAAACCGTCGGTGACTTCGAAGAACTTCTGGTCGACGATTTCATTCCATTCCCAGTAGCCGTGGAACTCCTCTCCTTCGGGCGAGGTCATGTGGTAGTGGGTGCGGCCGCCTGGTGCGGCATCGTGACGGGTGAAAGTTGCCGGGTATTCGACCGGTCCCCAGAACTTCTCGATCTGGCGCGGATCGAGGTAGGCATCCCAGAGCCGGGATACCTTGACCGGGAATTCGGCGTGGACCGTGAGGGTGAGGGATTCTGCGTCTTTGACAACTGATGTGACGGGCATGAGATTACTCCTTAGGGAGTCTCGTCGGCGAGGAAGTCATCGAGCCGGCTTATGCGCTGGCGCCAGATGTCCTCGAGGGATGAGAGTAGTTCCTGCGCGTGCCGGATGGTGTCCGGCTGCCCGCGAACTATGCGCTCGCGGCCACGTGCGATCTTGCTGACCAGACCGGCGGCTTCCAGCGCGGCCACGTGCTTTTGCACGGCGGCAAAAGACATGTCGTAGCTGGCAGCCAGTTCGGAGATGCTGACCTCGGCGTGCAGGGTTCGCCTCACGATGTCTCTTCGTGTGGCATCTGCCAAGGCGCGGAAAACCTTGTTTGACTGCTCTTCGCTCAACTCATATACAACCATTTGGTTGTACGATACTCGGATGCTCGGGGAAGGTAAAGAGCGGCGGGCAAAAAAGTGGAAATTCAACCAAAATTCAGGGTACTTATCGACTATGGATAACGTTATTTCTAGATGATTTGTCGCCTTGATTTTACGTCCCTCGATGCAATAAGCGGCAGGCTCTACTAAAGCTTTCGGAGTTCGCCTAAACTGGGTGGAATTGCAAAAGCGATCCATTCATCCGGGTAGGGGAGGCATATGAGCGGGCCCGCCATAAATTGGACTGACGCGTCGCGCCAGGCCTTGCAAGCCCGCGAACTCCTAGGCGCCCCCGACACTGGCTTGGGTGATCTTCCGTTGCGGCACGATGTGCGCGAATCCTGGAAGAGGTCATTGGCCCACGCCTCGGCCGTCGAACAGCCCGCCGTGCTGAGCAACGAGCGGTTGCGCCTGGAACGCGAGCGGAGCGAACTGCAGCGCATCTGGCCGGTGTTTGAAAAGCTGCTCGTGCCCGCGGCTACGGACGCCAATCTGCTGGTCGCCTTGGCCGATGCTGGTGGGACCTTGCTGTGGGTTGCCGGCAGCAATGGTGCACTGAGCCAGGCCGAAGGGGTCGGTTTCATGGCGGGTGCCGACTGGGCCGAGAGGTCTGTGGGGACTTCCGCCCCCGGAATGGCGCTGGCCACCGGGTCCGGGTCGCAGGTATCGGGCGCTGAGCACCTGTATGAGCGGGCGCAGCAGTACAGCTGCTCGGCGGTCCCGATTCGGAACCCGCGCACCGGACAGGTAATTGGCGCGATCGACCTGACCGGCGGCCCGGATGCGATCGCCACGCATTCGATGCCGTTGCTGCAAGCGGCCGTCATGGCCGCCGAAACCCAGCTGCTCCTGCCGGGAGTCGGGGTCGTGGCGGACCCCGACTATCTGGATCTGGGCCGCTGCGATGGGGTGTATCTGGGATCGTTGCCCATTTCACTGCGGCATGCCGAAATTCTGACGCTGCTGGCTCAGCACCGTGATGGCATGAATACCGCCCGGCTGGTGGAGGAACTTTTCGAGCGGCCCGATACGGCGGCCGAAGGCACGGTACGCGCCGAAATGGTCAGGTTGCGCAAGGTCCTGGCCGAACTTCCCGGACGGACGCTGACCTCCCGGCCCTACCGGCTGCAGTGGGCTCTGCAAACGACCTTGGGCCGCCTGTGGGATGCGCTGGAGCTAGGGGACCTGGAAGCGGCGTTGCAATTGTATTCGCCCGGACTATTGGTTCGCTCGCAGGCCCCGGGGGTCCTGATGCTGCGTCATCGGACCGAGGCGGCGTTGCGGGAAATGGCGCTGGACCGGGGTCGGCCGCAGCAGCTGTTGAATCTTGGCCGGCAATTGGCCGATGCCGACCTTTTGCGTGCGGCCTTGCGCGAATTGCCAGCCGATTCGCCGGCGCGTTCGCTGATTGTTGCAGAGGTCCAAGAGCTGGAGGCGTAGGCGCTTCCATTATCCGTGCTGCCGTCCCTGGCGAATCTTCTCCAGCACCAGCGCGAGGGCCGGCCAGGCGCCACGCCCTTTGCGGGTCCGGGCGAAGGCGCGCAGTCGCAGGTCGGGGTTCTGCAGCGGCAGAATCGTGATCCCATCCCGCCCTGGCCGGTTTTCCGGTAGCAGTCCCACGCCTAGCCCGGCCAGGATCAGGTCTTCGACCAGATCCAGGCTGTCGGCCTGGTGGCGCATGGCCGGGGTGAATCCGGCCATCGAGGACAGTAGCCGCAGCACCGACTCGTCGGCGACGTTGCGCGAATTCCCGATCCAGTCGCGGTCGCGGAAAGCTGCCAGCACCGCGGGGGCATCAGGGGCCCCGCCGCCGGTGGCCAGCCGCACGGCGTCGGCGGTGGGCACTCCCAGCCCCCAGGGAGTGCTCCACAGCTGAAGCGTGTCCACCCCGGGTCCGGCATCGTCCGGGGCCAGATTGTAGTCGTAGGTCAGGGCCAGGTCGATCTCGTCCACCGCCAGCCGGGCCAGGGCCTCGGCGGGCTCGTGCTCCAGCACCACGATCCTCACCGCGGGGTGCTCTAGCGCCAGCTCCTCGAAAATGGGCATCAGCGTGGTGCGGATCGCGGTGGCGAATCCCGCGACCCGCAGGGTGCCCGAGGGAGCGGCTTCCGGATCCAGATCCAGTTTCGCTGCGTCGACCGCGCCAAGGATGCTCTGCGCGTGCTCCGCCAGCCGGCGGCCGGCGGGGGTGAGCCGGACGCCGCGCCCGTCGGGTTCCAGCAACCTGGCGCCGGTCTCCTTGGACAGCTGCGCGATCTGCTGGGAGACGGTCGAGGTGGTGGTTCCGAGCACATCGGCGACGGCCCGCATCGAGCCCATGCGGGCCAGCTCGTACAGGTATTGCAGGCGGCGGGTATCCATAGGTTCCATTGTGCAGGATTCATTGACAATATGTTGATGATTCTCGCGTGGACATGGATGACTTTTCTCGGCTCTACTGGAGCCATGAACTCAACTGCCGCGAACACTTCCAACTCCGCCGGGGCCGGCTCGCTGATGGCCTTTGCCGCGATGGGCTGCGTGCAGCTAGGCCTTGCCGCATCGATTGGACTTGCTGGAACTCTGGGCTCCGAGGGCGTCGCCTGGCTGCGCCTAGCCTGGGCCGCCGTCATCCTGGTGGCCATTGCCCGTCCCTGGCGCCTGCGCTACTCCCGAGCAACACTGGGGATTTGCGCCCTGCTGGGGTTGGCCACCGCGGGTATGACGCTGGCGTTCATGAAGGCGGTGGAGACGATCCCGCTGGGTACCGCTAGCGCGCTGGAGTTCATGGGTCCGCTGTCTGTCGCCATCATCCAGGGCCGGGGCCGCGGACGCTGGTGGGCGCTAGTCGCGGCCGCCGGAGTGCTCGGGCTGACCGAACCGTGGCAGGGGTCCGCGGATCTGGCGGGCGTGCTTTTCGCGCTGGTCGGCGCAGCTTGCTGGGCCCTCTACGTCCTGCTCACGCAGCGCGCCGGGGATGCGGTGGACGGCATTGGCGCCCTGGCCATCTCGATGCCCATCGCGGCCATTGCCGCCACGGTGGTGGTGGGCCCGGAGGTGATCGGCCGGATGGACCTGCCGGTGCTGGCCATCGGGCTTGGGCTCGGGCTGCTGCTGCCGGTCATCCCTTTCAGCCTCGAGCTGCTGGCACTGCGCCGACTGACTGCCTCGGCGTTCGGGACCCTGATGTGCCTTGAACCTGCCATCGCCATGGTCGTCGGGTTGCTCTTCTTGCAGCAGATCCCGAGTCCGGCGGCCATTGCGGGCATCGTGCTGGTCATCTTGGCCGGCGTCGGCGCCACGCGCACCGGGCGGCGCGATCCGACTGCAGGCCCGCCAGCGGCGGTGGACTCCCCGTCTCCGGTCATGCCGCACTGAACTTCCTCAGCGACGGCGTGGGGCATGCAACCTAACCGCAACCTTTGAGTGACTAGAGTCACATTCATGGCCAGATGGCGGAAACATTCCGCCACCGCACGGATGATGACGAAGGAGTCGTGAAGCAATGAGCGTCTACGCAAACCCGAACACCGATGGGGCACTAGTCAATTTCAAATCGCGCTACGAGAACTATATTGGTGGTGAGTGGGTTGCCCCGGTCAAGGGCATGTATTTCGAAAACGTCACCCCCATTACCGGAAAGTCCTTCTGCGAAGTTGCCCGTTCAACCGCCGAGGACATCGAACTAGCACTGGACGCCGCCCATGCGGCCGCACCAGCCTGGGGAAAGAGCAGCCCGGCGGCCCGCGCGGTCATTCTGAATAAGATTGCGGATCGCATCGAGGACAACCTCGAGATGCTTGCCGTCGCCGAGACCTGGGATAACGGCAAGGCGGTGCGTGAAACCCTGAATGCAGACCTCCCGCTGGCGGTAGACCACTTCCGCTACTTCGCCGGTGCGATCCGCGCCCAAGAGGGTTCGCTGTCGCAACTGGATGAGGACACCACCGCCTATCACTTCCATGAACCGCTGGGCGTGGTCGGTCAGATCATCCCGTGGAACTTCCCAATTCTGATGGCGGTCTGGAAGCTGGCTCCAGCGCTAGCCGCCGGCAACGCGGTAGTCCTCAAGCCCGCCGAACAAACCCCCGCCTCGATTCTGGTGCTCGCCGAACTCATCGGTGACCTGCTGCCTGCCGGTGTGCTGAACATCGTCAACGGTTTCGGCGTAGAGTGCGGCAAGCCGTTGGCGAGCAACAAGCGCATTCGCAAGATCGCGTTCACCGGCGAAACCACCACCGGCCGGCTGATCATGCAGTATGCCTCCGAGAACCTGATCCCGGTCACCTTGGAGCTCGGCGGAAAGTCCCCGAACATCTTCTTCGAGGACGTCGCGGCCAAGGATGATGCGTTCTACGACAAGGCGCAAGAAGGGTTCACGCTTTTCGCGTTGAACCAGGGCGAGGTCTGCACCTCCCCATCGCGAGCACTCGTCCAGGAAAGCATCTACGGCGAGTTCATGGAAAAGGTCATCGCCCGCACCGAAGCCATCAAGCAGGGCAACCCGCTGGACACCGAGGTCATGATGGGGGCGCAGGCCTCCAACGACCAGCTGGAGAAGATCCTCTCCTACCTGGATATTGGCAAGGCCGAAGGCGCGAAGCTGCTGACCGGTGGTGCCCGGGCGGAACTCGGCGGTGACCTGGAAGGCGGCTACTACGTGCAGCCGACCATCTTCGAGGGCCAGAACAAGATGCGCATCTTCCAGGAAGAGATCTTCGGGCCGGTCGTAGCGGTGACGAAATTCAGCGACTACGACGACGCGCTGAGCATCGCCAACGACACCCTCTACGGTCTGGGCTCCGGCGTCTGGAGCCGCAACGGCAACACCGCCTACCGTGCAGGCCGCGATATCCAAGCGGGACGTGTCTGGGTAAACCAGTACCACGCCTACCCGGCGCACTCGGCCTTCGGTGGCTACAAATCCTCCGGTATCGGTCGAGAGAACCACCTGATGATGCTGGATCACTACCAGCAGACCAAGAACCTGCTCGTCTCCTACTCGGAGAACAAGCTCGGCTTCTTCTAAGCCGGCAAACCGCCGCCGGCTACGCTAGAAAATTCAAGAGACCCCGAAGGCGTGGGGTCACCTAGGTGCTCGCCCGGGGCACGATTGGACTCATTCCCGGACATGCACGTGTGCTCCCACGCCTCCAAAGCCATGCAAAGGAAAAATTACATGACTACGATGAAAGCCGCAACCGTTGAAGGCTTCGGAGAAGAGCTCCTGATCAAGGACGCGCCGATTCCCGAGCCCGGCCCAGGGCAGGCCCTGGTGAAGCTGATTGCCTCCGGTGTTTGCCACACTGACCTGCACGCGGCGGAAGGCGATTGGCCGGTCAAGCCGAAGCTTCCGCTGATCCCCGGCCACGAAGGTGTGGGAACAGTTGAAAAGATCGGCGAAGGCGTCACCGAGGTAGCGGTTGGAGACCTGGTTGGAAATGCCTGGCTGGCCAGCGCTTGCGGTAGCTGCGAGTTCTGCCGTACCGGCTGGGAGACCCTGTGCGAGTCCCAAGCCAACGGAGGCTACTCGCTGGACGGTTCCTTTGGCCAGTACATGCTAGTCGACGCTAAATTCGCCGCGCAGATTCCGGAAGGATCCGACCCGCATGAGATCGCACCGGTGCTATGCGCTGGAGTGACCGTGTACAAAGGGCTGAAGATGACCGGGGTGCGCCCGGGCCAATGGGTCGCAATTTCCGGCATCGGAGGCTTGGGCCACATCGCCGTGCAGTACGCGGTTGCCATGGGAATGCGTGTGGTTGCCATTGATGTGGCAGACGAGAAACTCGCGCTGGCGACCAAGCATGGCGCGGAAATCACGGTCAACGCGTTCGCGCAGGAACCTGCCGACGTCATCCAGGAAAAGATCGGTGGAACTCACGGTGTGCTGGTTACCGCAGTGCACCCGGCAGCCTTTGGGCAGGCTATCGGCATGACCAGGCGCGGTGGAACGATCGTATTCAACGGTTTGCCTGCCGGTGATTTCCCCGCACCAATCTTCGACATTGTGCTCAAAGGCTTGACCATCCGTGGATCAATTGTTGGCACCCGCCAGGACATGATCGAGGCTCTGGAATTCTATGCGGATGGCAAAATCAAACCGACATTCCACACCCGGAAACTCGATGATATCAATGCGGTCTTTGACGAGATGCGTCACGCCAAAATCGATGGACGAGTGGTCATAGACTACCTGGAGAAATAGTAGGACACTGGCCCTAACGGGTTTGCCGCAAGGACCGTTGCCCGGGTTCAACGAACCATCGTTGCATCCGGGCAGCGGTAATTAACCGCTATCGCAAAGGAGCACTCCATGAGCACCGTCACCGAATCCCGGGCTGCGATCATTGGGGAAGAATTTTCCCGCGTCGCCTTTACCGACGAGACGCTGGAATTGCTGCGCAAACTCTGGAATATCCATGGACCATTGATGTTCCACCAATCTGGTGGTTGCTGCGACGGTTCATCGCCTATGTGCTATCCGGCAGGCGATTTCAAAACCGGCAATGCGGACATCCTGCTCGGGGTGCTGGAGCTAAAGGACGCGACGGGAGAAGAATTGGGGCAGATCGACTTTTGGATGTCCAAGGAACAATTCGAATACTGGAAGCACACCAAGCTCACCGTGGATGTGGTCGACGGGCGGGGATCGGGCTTTTCCGTGGAGGCTCCGGAAGGCAAACGTTTCCTCATCCGCAGCGAAATCATCGAGTTCCCCACGGCGTAGGATCATTGAATGCGCCTCTGGTCCCTACATCCCGAACTGCTCGATGCCAAGGGCCTTGTCGCATGCTGGCGTGAAACACTGCTGGCCCAGAAAACTCTCGCCGGGCAGACCGCCGGCTATGTAAATCACCCGCAATTGGTCCGCTTCCGGGCGTCGGGCGCCCCGTTGCGGATGGTGGGGGCATACCTGCAGGGGCTTCACGATGAATCGTTGAAGGGCGGGTACCGGTTTGACCAGACGAAAATTCTGCACTCCGTGCCAGCAGGGAGCCGCGGTCAACTGGCTGTCACCAGCGGCCAATTGAATTTCGAGTACTGCCACCTGCTGCGCAAGCTGGAGATTCGTGCCCCAGAAAGCGCCAGCGCACTGATGGCGCGGGAGGTCGGCGGGCTGCCGCCTCATCCGCTATTTCGTGTGGTGCCCGGTCCGGTCGAAGCGTGGGAAAAAGACGTTCACGCCGCAGACGAGTAGACCGTTCAAGATTCGGTGCCCGGCCTCGATAGGCAATTGCGTGAATACTGAATCTTCAGGGCCTGCTTGGTGCAGGGCACGATCCAACGGACCGTTACTGTGCGGTACCGCTAGATCTTGGGCAAGGCTTGCAGCCAAACCGAGATGCGCTCCAACTGCGCTGAGTCAAGCAGCAGCACGATCTCTAACCCGTCGTTTGCCGGCCGAAGCAGGACTGCGGAACCGGCGGGGAGCCCGGCTTGGGCCGATAGCGCTTTATCGGCCATGGAGCCTTTGGCGACGCCTGAGACCATGCAGAGGAAAAGTTCGGTATCGCTGCCATTCCAGGATTCAGCAATTGAATTTTTCCTATCGAAAAACCTTTGCAGATCATCTCGGTGGAACCACCCGGCGCCCAATTCGAATCTAATTTCCGCAACAGTAGCCAAGGAGCGGGACTTGAATCCTGCAGGCGCACTCGTAGCGCGCAGGACGAATCCCGGCCCTTCCAGCTGCGGGACTAGGGCTATGCCCCGCTGAATTTTCTCCGGATCAACGGATTCCTTACGTCCAAACCAAGCCAAGCGGAATTCCTTTACCTCAGGTGCCGGGCCAGGTAGCCGACCTTTGAACCCAACCTTTGAACCCAACCTTTGAACCCAACCTTAGTTCAGTCCTTCGGCAGGTCCGCAAAAACACTTGAATCTGATTAGTGGCAGCATAAAGCAAGGCCGCCACAGCAGCGTCGCGCATTTCTGCGTGAGCCACTGTGGCGTAGATGCCTAAGGATTGGGCCGTTAGTCTTCGGCGCGAGCATTAGTTCGTAAGCAACTCGGCGACTATCGATCCTATGATTTAACCAAAACCGGGAGACCTGAATCTCTGCGCAGTTCCATCGTGAGCGATATTCCCAGTAGCGCCACGATGATCGTAAATGGCAGCGCCGAAAGCATTGCTGCCTGTTGGAGGGCGGAGAGCCCGCCAACTAGCAACAGCAGCACTGCGCTCAGGCCGGTGAGGATGCCCCAGATGCCCAGAACCGGACGCGTTGGGTTCAAATGCCCATTGCTGGACATCATGCTCAAAACAAATGTGTTTGCGTCTGCGCCGGAGACGAAGAACAGCACGACCAAGATCATGGTCACCACGGAGGTGAGCTCTACCAGTGGAAGCTCGGCGAGCATCGCGAAGAACGCGGAGTTGAGATTCTCCGAGGTTTGCGCCGCGATCGGAGCACCATCCATCTCGAACTTGATTGCGCTTGCGCCGAAGATGGTGAACCATGCAAAGAACACCAAACTTGGAATGCCCAGAACGCCTGCGACGAACTGACGAATGGTGCGGCCCCTGGATATCTTGGCAAGGAATACTCCGACAAATGCGCCCCAGCTAAGCCACCAGGCCATCATGAAGTACGTCCACCACTGCATCCACTGAAGGTCATCAGGCGTAGTCGGAGTAGTCAGTGAAACCTGGAAGAAATCATTGAAGTACTGGCCTACGGAGCGGAAGAAAATATTTCCGATGAAGCTGGTGGGGCCGAAGATCAAGACGAACAGTGCCAGCAGCACCGACAATGACATCGTGATCTGGCTGATGTACTTGATGCCGCGATTGACCCCGGAAAGTGCAGACAAGGTGAACAGGACGGTGATGACCGCGATAATGACAATTTGCACGCCGACACCTGTGGCAAGACCGAATACTCGGTTCAGTCCCTCTTCGATTTGCGCAGCGCCCAGACCCAATGAAGTCGTGGTGCCGAACAGCGTCGCCAGAATGGCAAACACGTCAATCAGCTTGCCGAACCAGCCGTCCACGAGGCGTCCGAGAACCGGTCGCAACATCGGTGAGACGAGCCCCGGGCGGCCCTTCCGGTGCGTGGAGTAGCCGATTGCCAGGCCGAAGACGCCGAAGACCGCCCAAGCATGCGGGCCCCAGTCAAAGAAGCTGAACTGCAGTGCGCGAACTGCCGCGTTCAGGGTGCCGGGGTCTTCCAGTCCGTGTGGCGGGGCCATGAAGTGCGAGATCGGTTCTGCTACGCCGTAGCTGATCAGACCGATGCCCATTACGGCGGACAAGATCATTGCCAGCCAAGCCCAGGTGGAGTATTCGGGGCGTGAATCCTCGCTGCCCAGCCGGATGCCGCCGTAGCGGCTCGTTCCTAGGAAGATCATGAGTCCGATGCATCCTAGGGTCACCACCAGGTAGCTCCAGCCGACGGTGCGCGTGACCCAGTCCATGCTGGAGGTCATCAGCGCGCCAAGGCTTTCCGGTGAAAGGCTAGCCCAAAGCAGGATCCCCACCAGCAGAATCATGGCGGTATAGAAAACGCTGCCTACACGCGGTTTCTCGCCGAGGGCGTTGTCTAGGTTCTTGGCCGAGGAGGCGTTGCTTGACTCCTCGATCAAAGTTTTATCGACCATGATTTTCTCCGCTTCGATGTTCTGGCACCGCATGAAGCAGCGCCTAGGAGGTCGTTTGATTGACGGGTGCTAGAGGGACTCTAGATTTGCGCCGTCGTAGAATCGACCGGCCTTGTAGACCATCGGTTCGATGTTGGATACTTCTGCGTGACGAACGCGGCACACGAAAATGGTGTGAGTCTTGGCCTGGAAGCGTTCGCGTATTTCTGCCTCAATCATTGCGGACGAGGAGTCGATCAACGGGCTTCCGTCAGGACCTTCATGCCAAACGATATCAGCGAACTTGTCAGCGGACTTGGAAGCGAAGGTTGAAACAGTGTCTTTCTGCTCACGGGAAAGGATGTTGATGCCTAGGTGAGTTGACGCGAACAACGCTGGGTAAGTTGAAGAAGTCTTCTGTACACACACCATCACCAGTGGTGGCTCTAGCGAGATTGAAGAGTATGCATTTACCGCCAATCCCTTGGGCTTTCCGTTTTCTTGTGTAGTTACGACGGTGACACCAGTGACGAACTGACGGTTGAAGGCCTTCATCGCATCTAGATCTGGCTCACCGGACAAATCGGCCATGAGTACCGGCTCGTCGCTGGCCTTTTCGGCAGCAATCGCGTCCGACAGAGAACGGATCCCCAATGAATTGAGCAGTTCGGAGCCGTCCCACGTGACATTTTCGCTCTGGATCAGTCCATCGTGAAGTGCAACTTCATTCGACCCTCGGGTTACCACCGATTTGCCGGTAGCAGGCACTCCGAGGAACGTCTCGGTGTGGGTTCCGGATGTCGTCCAGAATATAGCCGCGCGGTCCCCGTTAACAATCACCGAATTGATCTTGGTAGTCAGATCAGGAAAACCGGCGCGGGTTGCGCGAATTTCATCCTGGAACTGAGCCAAGGTCATTGAATTTCCGTCGGACTTCCCCGTGCGACTGTAGCTATCGGTGCAGATCGAAGCCAACGCTTCGACTTCACCGCGATCCCACGCAGCGGTCCAAGCTTCTTCAAGGGCAGTTTCAAAAGTCTGTTGCATACTAGAGACTGTAAGGCGCGTCACTGTCTCGGGTCAAGAGGTTTGATCAAATTGCGAATTAATCAATGAATATAGGAGTTTAGTCGCGCTGCTGCGCGGGTGATTGACTTGATCTTGCATGCATCGTAGTGTTCTTGTGTGCAAGGAATAACGGAATTTAAGAACTTCGGGGCGCCACCCGTGTCGGACGAGTCACTTCTGGACCGGATTCGTGAGCTGGTGCTTAGTGGTGCCTACGCTCCCGGAGATCCGCTGTCTGAGATTTTTCTTGCGCAGCAATTCGCGGTCAGCCGCACTCCGGTGCGCGAGTCCTTGAAACAGCTCGAGCGCGAATCTCTGATCGAAATCAAGCCAAAGGTGGGCACCTTCGTACGGGAACCCACCAAACGAGAAATCGTGGAGCTTTTTCAGCTCAAAGAGGGGCTAGAGGGGCTGGCGGCCGGGCTCATGGCGCGACGGGGGAGAACCGCTCACTTAGAGTTCCTCGAACAGAACGTTAGAGCATCTGAAGCTGCTGCCATCGCTCGCGACTCCGGGAGGTATGCTCAGCTCGTTCATGAGTTCCACTGGGGCTTGGTCAATGGCTCTGATAATTCGAAATTGATAGAGCATTACAGGCTGTTAATGAACCAGCTGGCATTCCATCGACTCGTGCTCAAAACTGTTGAAAACCCTAAACGCATTGCCGTCTCGAGCGGCGAACATCGACAGGTATTGCAGATGATTCAGGATAAAGATCATTTCGGCGCGGAAGCTGCCATGCGAAATCACGTCTATGCCTCCGCCCGCGAACTTCTCGGTGGAAGCCGCGAAGCACCCGAGGGATAAACGTTGAGGTGGGCGGGCGACAATAAGTCCTTAGGCCAATAGGAACCCAAGTAATGAGGAAGTGACTCCGGCAGCGAATCCGGAATCGCTTCCTCGTTGCGTTGGGCCTGCCGTATAGCTGCTTGCCGGGCCGCGGGCTGGAATCTGCAGGATCTAGAAGAGCTGCACTGTTCGTGATAACCACTATCGGCGCCAGAAGGGTCATGAGCCTGATGGCTTACTCGCGTACCTCGGCCGTCGCTTCGCCCTAAGCATCTGCAACTACGGTTACCCTTTTTGTCTGCGCCAACGGTGCCCAGAATAGTGGATAGAACGCAACGGTCCGTTGCCGCACCATAAATGATTTGGCGTTCGGTATCCGCGATGAGCACTTTGAGTTCCGAGCATCGTATTGAAGATGTTGGCAATGCCAAGACGTGGTCATGGTTCGCTGGGGACGTTGCCAGCTTCCGTATCGGCGACGAAGAATCCTGCTGGCAACCGTTCCAGTTTTCATAGCACGAGGTCGAGTTACCGTACTCATCGGAGGCCCGGACGAACTTCGTCCAGACTGCATTCGAGAAATAATCTGAATCTAACCAAGAGGCAACCGTTGCGGCTTTGGCGTAAGTCGAAACGTGCCTTTCGCCCACCGGATCCCTGAAAATCTACTGCATTGCGACGATGGCAACGGAAATCTGTCGAATTTTGGGGACATGAACGAGAATCCTCTCCCGGTGAACATTCCCATAACGAGCACGCCCAGTAGTGTTCCTCCGGCCACTGCGCTAAGCCACTGCCAGAAAGGGGACCCGAATTACTTGCAGAAGAATCCCGGCATCATCACGGCCAACACCATGTTGACGGGGAACCAAAGGGTGAATTGGATACGTGAGCGCCCGTGGCGTTCGCTGTCGGGCTTTTCTTCGGTTGCGAGGGGGATGGCTTTTGCCAACGACGTGCTGTAACCAGGCTGGGAGCGGCCGAGATTTGGCATCGTTCCAACCTTTTCCTGCGGAGGAAAATGTGTGGGCTGAATGGCATGGCCAAATAAGAAAAACGCGTGTCCGTATTCCGCTAATTATTGGTGTGGCCGGTATCGGTGTTGATGGATCGGGCATCTTCCTGAGGAATTTCGATGCGCTGGTTATCTAGATGCCTTCCCCCATGGCCTGCAGCGGTGCCCGAGGCGGGTTGCTTGCCGGGCGAATCCCAGAGCCCAATGAAGATCTGCCGGGGCGACTGCGGACTCCCCAATGACGAGAAGTGCTTCATGTGCCTCAGCGGCACTCGGCACTCACTCGCACACTTCTTATTAAGACATTGGGGTTGATCCTGAGAAAGATGGCGATTGTTGCATGCATCAGAACCTAGCACTTCTTGTGAGCCACGCAACAGAAGGTGGACTTTGGGATAATCTACAAGACTTTATCGTGACTTCTTGCACAATTTGAAGTGTCCGGGTTAGAGTTCTTGTATGCAAGAGATTTTGAATGGGGCACCGAACTGATTCGATCGAAACTGAATCTTCGGGCCCGCTTCATGCCGGTGGCAATGCCAACTTAACCGGACGAGCCCTACATAAAAGGTCGATTTGGAATACGACTGCAGTGAAATGAAATAGACCGGAGAGTCCTACAGCATGACGACTACCTCAGAAATTTCCCCGAGAATTATCGATCTAAGTAACCGCTCCACGCTGAGCAACTACTCCGAGATTGCCGCGGCTATCGGTCTGCGTAAGTTTTCAACCTATTGCGAAGAGCTCCCGCTGAATGGTGGGGCAAGCACTTTACGCGCGACCTCCACTGCGGTGATCAGCAACCCGTGGGCGGGCAGCGACACCACTGCGGACCTTGCGCCCGAGGCTGAGCGTATCGCTCCCTTGCTGGCCAAGCTGCTTACTGACCGGCTCCTAGAAGTCCTCGGCGGAGCGGAGCAGGTCGAGGCCTTCGGCAAGGCCGCGCTCGTTGGCGTTGAGGGCGAAACCGAGCATGCAGGCGCGATGATCCACACGCCATACTTCGGCAATCTGATGCGCGAGGCCTTGGATGGCACCTCGATTTTGTGCTTCGCCGATGGGCACGGCCAACCAGGTGAGAAGCTGCGCATCCCTATGTGGCATAAGACAGCGCCGGCTACCCGAAGCCATTACCAGACCATTGAAATTTTCTTATCTGATGCTCCGGCCGCGGGGGAGATCGCCATCGTGGCTGCTGCCTCCACCGGTCCGCGTCCCTTCGCCCGCATCGGCGACCGTCTGACCGATAAGCCAATTACGTCCGAAATTCTGAAGGAGATTGCACTATGAAATACCGCAAGCTAGTGACCATTGTCGAAGAAATCGTTCGCGAGGGTGGACGCGATGTTGATCCCGTGGCACGAGTCGCAATTGTGGCCGCAGTTTTTGACAATCCATGGGCAGGAGAAGGCTTCGTTGAGGATCTCACTGAAGGAATCGACTCGGTTGCATCCGACCTGGGAGCCTTGCTGGCACCGCGCGTGTTGGAAGCGTTGGGCGAGCCATTGGAAGCCTATGGCAAAGCAGCCATTGTCGGTCTGGACGGTGAAATTGAGCATGGCTCGGCGCTGATCCATACCCTGAAGTTCGGTAATCACTTCCGCGACGCGGCCCAGGCAACCACACTTCTTCCGGCAGTGGAAAAGCGCGGCCCGGCCGGAGTCCACTTCGACATTCCACTGAAGCACTTCACGGACGCGACGATCCGCTCGCACCACCAGAGCGTGGAGATCAGCATTCCCGATGCCCCGCACGCGGGCGAAATCATCGTTGCATTAGCCGGTGCAACCCGCGGGCGCCCACAGCAGCGCCTGGCCGCGTTGTCGACCGAACAATAGCAGGAGCAGTACTAAGTGATGAGTGCCCCTGAAACGCAGATAGTTCTCCTCCATGGTGTCGGACTTGACCGCAGCATGTGGAAGACATTCCAAGAGGAAATTGGGCGGCCATCCGTGGCCCTGGATCTGCCGGGACACGGAGCTCAGCCGGCGTTGCGCGAAGCGCAGACCCTGGCGACGCTGGCGTCCGACGTGATTTCACGGTTACCCGGCGGACCCATTCACCTGGTGGGGTTCTCCTTGGGGGCACTTGTCGCACAGCACATTGCGCGCTTCGCGCCAGAAAATGTGGTGACCCTGACCTCCGTCAACTCGGTGTGCCGACGAACTCCCGGGGAATCCGCAGCGGTCGATCAGCGGTTGATGACGGCGGGTGTGGAGTTCGCCGCTGGTGTGGATAAGGCAATTGACCGCTGGTTCCCTAAAGGTATTACACAGGTTCCTGCCACGGAAATCGCGGCGGTGCGTTCGGTGCTTGCGGACAATGATGTCGAATCCTACCTGCATGCCTACCGGGTTTTTGCTCAGGGGGACCGCGAGATTGCCGACGAGCTAGGTCGGATCACGGTGCCGGGGCTGGCGATCACCGGGGAAAACGACCCCGGCTCAACTCCTGAGATGTCTCACCGCTTAGGCAGGGCTATGGCGAACTGCCAGGTGGTTGTCGTACCGCAGGCTCGCCACATGCTACCCATTGAAAACGCCCCAGCTCTGGCTGCCGCGCTACGCACACTAATCTAAATTCCGAAAGGACACACGATGACTGAACGCCTGTCGCACTTCATCGGAGGAGAGTACGTCGCCCCGTCGGAGGGCTCCTACTTCACCAGCACCAATCCGGCCACTCTAGAGGTGCTCTACGAAGCTGCCCGAGGTAATGCCCAGGATGTCGACCGGGCGGTCACCGCCGCCCAGAACACCTTCGAATCCACCGCCTGGAAGCGTATGAGCGCCACCCAACGCGGCCACTTGCTGCGTCGGCTGGGCGACCTTATTGGTGAGAACGCCGAACGCCTGGCCATGAATGAAAGCCTGGACAATGGCAAGCTGTTGCGCGAAATGCGCGGACAGATGCGTTCGCTGCCGGAATACTTCTACTACTATGCGGGGCTGGCAGACAAGGTCCAGGGTTCTCAAATCCCGACCACCAACCCGGATATCCTCAACTACACGCAGCGCGAAGCGCTGGGCGTAGTTGGCGCGATTACCCCTTGGAACTCGCCGCTGACGCTGACCACCTCAAAGATTGCCCCGGCTCTGGCCGCCGGTAACACCGTGGTGATCAAGCCGAGCGAATACACCTCGCGGACCGTGCTGCTCTTAGCAGAGCTCGCAGACCAGGCGGGTTTCCCGGCCGGTGCAATCAATGTCGTGACCGGCCTGGGGGCCGAGGCCGGTGCGGCGCTGGTCAGCCACCCGAAGCTGGCGAAGATTTCCTTCACCGGCTCCACCGGAACCGGTTCGCATATTGCCGCCCAGGCCGCGAGCCGGTTCATCGGCTGCACCCTTGAACTCGGTGGCAAGAGCCCGAATATTGTATTCCCTGACGCCAACGTCGCCAACGCCTCCATGGGCGTCGTGGCCGGGATCTACGCCGCCGCCGGGCAGACCTGCATCGCGGGCAGCCGCGTCTTCGCGCACAAATCCGTGTACGACGAGCTGGTGGAACGCGTCACCGAGCGTGCCCGCTCGATCCGCATTGGCGATCCGCTGCTGGACGAGACCGAATTGGGCCCGCTGGCCTTCGCCGACCAGCTGGACAAGGTGGCATCCTATGTGAAGATCGGCGCCGAGGAAGGCGCCACAATCCACGCCGGGGGCGGACGCCCGGAAGGTCTTGAACTGCCCGGATACTACTACTCGCCGACGGTGCTGACCGACGTGAACAATGACATGCGGGTAGTGCGCGAAGAGATCTTCGGGCCGGTGGCCGCGATCATGCCGTTCGAGCACGAGGACGAGCTGGTCAGCCTAGCCAACGACACCGAATACGGGCTGGCGGCCGGGGTGTGGACGCAAAATCTGGCCACCGCGCACCGCATGGCTCGCCGGCTGGATGCCGGAACCATCTGGGTCAACACCTATCGCGCCATGTCTCCCATGTCGCCGCGCCAGGGGTTCAAGAATTCCGGTGTGGGCATTGAACACGGGATCGAGTCGATGCACGAATATACCCGGCTGAAGAGCGTTTGGATCAACACGGACGAGGGCCCGGTCTCCGATCCCTTCGTCATGCGCGGTTAGGAGAACCGAGGATGCCACTCATCGATGTTTCGATTGCCCGCGGACGCACCCCGGAGCAATTGCGCGCACTGATCGACGCGCTGCACCAGGCGGCCGTAGCGACCACCGGGGCTGCCGATGAAAATGTCACGGTGCTCATCAGGGAAGTCGAACGGGCGCATTGGTCGCGCACCAACACCACCATCGCCGAGCGCGACGCCTCCACGGGTGCAAAATAATTCTTGAAAGGAACACACCACATGCGTTTTTCACTCTTCGTTCATATGGAACGCTACGATGACTCGATTTCCCATGAAGAAAACTGGGCAAATTTGGTGGAGCTCGCGCAGATAGCCGAAAAAGGCGGTTTTGGTACCGTCTGGATCGGTGAGCACCACGCGATGGAATACACCGTTTCCCCCAACCCGCTGCCACAGCTGGCCTACCTTGCAGCCAAGACCTCGAAGATCCGTCTGGGTTGCGGCACGATTATCGCGCCATTCTGGAGCCCTATTCGGGCGGCTGGCGAGCTGGCGCTGCTGGATGTGATCAGCGGAGGCCGCGCCGAAGTGGGCGTTGCCCGCGGTGCTTACCAGTTCGAATTCGACCGCATGTCCGACGGGATGGCGGCAGCCGATGGCGGAGCGCACCTGCGTGAATTGGTGCCTGCAATGAAGGCCCTTTGGGCTGGCGACTACGCACATGACGGTGACGTGTGGAAGTTCCCGACCTCAACAAGCGTGCCGAAGCCGGTGCAGCGCGATCTGCCCGTCTGGGTTGCCGCGCGCAGCCCGGAATCCCATGACTTTGCCGTGGCCAACGGCTGCAACGTGATGGTCACTCCGCTGATGAAGGGCGACGAAGAAGTCCAGTCCCTGGTGGAGAAGTACGAAACCGCGATTGCCGACCACCCGGAAATTGCACAGCGTCCGGAGATCATGGTCCTGCGCCACACCTATGTTCACGCCGAAGACGAGCCGGAGGGCTGGCGTGCGGCCGCCGAAGGCGTGCAGAAGTTCTACCGCACCTTCGACGCGTGGTTTGGAAACAAGCAGGATCCGGTAGATGGGTTCATGGAGCCAAGCCCCATCGAAAAATTCGCCGGGCGAGAAGAATTCTCTCCCGAATCCCTGCACAAGTCCGCAATGATCGGCACCCCTGCCGAAGTAGTCGAGCGCTTGCGCCGCTATGAGGAGCTGGGAGTCACCGAGTTCAGCTTCTGGAACGACAACACGCTCAGCCATGCCGAAAAGAAGCGCTCGCTCGAGTTGTTCATCGAGCAGGTAATGCCGCACTTTGCGCAGGTTGAGGCGTTGCAAAAGTAGCAAGTGATCCGCGCCCGAGCCGGGAATCGACATCAACAGTCGAATCCCGGCTTTTGGCGTGCCGCAGGCGAATGCATCCATCCAAAAAGAATGCGGCACCACCCCGCGCCTCGGTTGCCCATACCACCAGCAAATCTGGACTGCAGGTGAATAACCATGCTTATTCACCTTCCCGCGGCCAGAATTATTTATACCCGCGCCCGGTACCCCAAAGGACGGCAAAGATCTGGCGCTGAAATGGTGTTGATTTTTCACTCTAATTGAAACTTGACATGGCGGTTAGTGCTGATTGCGACAAACGTTGGTGCAATCTAGGCGGGGCGACATCTTTCCCGAATTCCGGTGCTCCGAGCGCTTCGAGTTGGCTCTGCTATCCTTGCCTTAAATGCAGGTCGCAAACCTGGCCTAGAACAAATCCGACGGCATGAAATTAACGTCAATTTGTTAATTATTTGGAAGGGAACTGATGCATTTAACTCCCCGCGAGCAAGAGAAACTAATGATCGTCGTCGCGGCCGATCTGGCCCGCCGCCGGCAAGAACGCGGTTTGAAGCTCAACCACCCCGAAGCGGTGGCCATCATTACCTACGAACTTATCGAGGGAGCGCGCGACGGGCGCACCGTTGCCGATCTGATGAGCTACGGTACAACGATCCTGACCCGCGAAGATGTCATGGACGGAATCTCAGAGATGATCCACGACGTCCAGGTCGAGGCAACGTTCCCCGACGGGACCAAGCTGGTCACCGTCCACAATCCGATTCGTTAAGTACAGGAGTAGAGATGAAACCGGGAGAGTACATACTTGCCGATGGCCCAATCGTCTGTAATGCGAGTCAACAGACCCGAATCCTGAACCTGGTCAACCGCGGGGACCGGCCGGTCCAGGTCGGCTCGCACTTTCACTTTGCAGAAGCCAACCCGCGGCTGGATTTTGACCGAGTCGCAGCCCGCGGATTCCGCCTGGACATCCCTGCGGGAACCGCCGTGCGCTTTGAACCAGGGGATGCACGCACCGTGCACCTGGTGGAATACGCCGGCGCACGCGAAGTCCACGGCTTCCAGGACCGGGTGAACGGACCGCTGGGACGCACCGTCCCGGTTGTCGAAACCGACGCTATTGGCGGTTCCGCGGGTATCGACCCGATCGTCGAGGCCGATCTGGTCGAGGATTACGATATCGATCTGCCCAACAAGAGCGAAGAAACAATTGGTTTCCACACCACCTTCGGCGTGGACCCGGTGGACGAGAGCTTGCCGCCCAAGCCGCATAAGGTCCGGCAGGCCGAGAAATCGCAGACGCCAGGCCCGGACGAAGAGCAGGAGAGCTAAAGATGAGCTTCGAACTCAGCCGCAAGCAATATGCGGAAATGTACGGGCCTACCACCGGCGACGCCATCCGCCTGGCAGACACCGAACTTATCCTTGAAATTGAAAAGGACTACACCACCTACGGCGAGGAAGTCGTCTTCGGCGGCGGCAAGGTCATCCGCGACGGCATGGGCCAAAACGGACGGTTGACCCGTGACCAGGATGTGCCCGATACGGTGATCACCAACGTCGTGGTGCTGGACTACACCGGCATCTACAAGGCGGATGTGGCCCTGCGCGATGGGCATATCTTCAAGATCGGCAAGGCCGGCAACCCGGATATTTCCGATGGCGTGGACATCGTCATCGGCGCGGCCACCGACATCATCGCCGGCGAGCACAAGATCCTCACCGCCGGGGCCATCGATACCCATATCCACTTCGTCTCCCCGGACCAGGTTCCGGTGGCCTTATCCGCCGGCACCACCACGCTCATCGGTGGCGGAGCGGGCCCCTCGGACGCTTCCAAGGCCACCACGGTTACCCCCGGACCTTGGCATATCTCCCGGATGCTGCAGGCGGTGGAGAACCTGCCGATCAACATCGGTTTGCTCGGCAAGGGCCACGCCAGCGACCGTGCGCCGCTCGCCGAACAGGTACGCGCCGGGGTGATCGGGTTGAAGATCCACGAGGACTGGGGCGCCACCACCTCATCCATCGACAACTCGCTGAAGGTTGCCGACGAATTCGACGTGCAGGTGGCCATCCATGCCGATACGCTCAACGAATGCGGCTTCGTGGAAGACACCATCGCGGCCATCGCCGGACGGGTGATCCACACCTTCCACACCGAAGGCGCCGGCGGCGGCCACGCCCCGGACATCATCCGCATGGCGGGGCTGCCCAACGTGCTTCCGGCATCCACCAACCCGACGCTTCCCTACACCAACAACACGGTGGACGAGCACCTGGACATGCTGATGGTCGCGCACCACCTGAATGCCGATATTCCCGAGGATGTGGCCTTCGCCGACTCGCGGATCCGCCCGGAGACCATCGCCGCCGAAGACGTGCTGCACGATATGGGCGTTTTCTCGATTACCTCCTCGGATTCCCAGGCCATGGGCCGGGTGGGAGAGGTCGTCTTGCGCACCTGGCAGGTAGCCGACGCGATGAAACGCCAGCGCGGCAAGCTGGAGGGCGACGGCGTGGTGGGGGACAACTTCCGGCTCAAGCGCTACGTCGCGAAGTACACGATCAACCCGGCCATTGCCCACGGCATTGCAGATTCCATCGGCAGCGTCGAGGAAGGCAAATTCGCCGACCTGGTCCTCTGGGATCCGGCATTTTTCGGGGTCAAGCCGGAGATGATCATCAAGGGCGGACAGATCATCCAGTCGGTGATGGGAGATGCGAACGGGTCCATCCCCACCCCGCAGCCGCGCACCATGCGGATGAACTTCGGTGCCTTGGGCACCGCGGTGCAGGCATCATCGATCACCTTCCTGTCCAAGGCGGCCATCGACGAGGGCGTGCCCGAGCGGTTGCGCCTGCGCAAGGTGATCCGCGCCTGCCAAGGAATCCGCGAGCTGTCCAAGTCGGATCTGAAATATAACAGCGGGACCCCGGAGATCCTGGTTGACCCGCAGACCTACCAGGTCACCGTGGACGGTGAGCTGGCCACCTGCGAACCTTCAGAGGTTCTGCCGATGGCTCAGCGCTATTTCCTGTTCTAGGCCGTTTGCGGCCCGGCAAATTCTAGAGGAGAACTATGATCATTGAACAACTTGTGGGCAATGTCCACGAGCTGCCGGCCGAGCGGTACGCCGGCCGGCACCACGAAAAGGTGGTGCTGCCCAGCTCCGCGCTGGTCAAGAGGATTCAACGCGTCACCAGCGACCACAACCGGGAACTGGGGATCCGGCTGGCCCCCGGCCCGGACCTGCGGGACGGGGACATCCTGTACCTTTCGGATACCGAAATGATCACCGTGTCGGTGTTGCCCACCGACGTGCTGGTGATCGCCCCGCGCAGCATCCTGGAAATGGGGCAGGTCGCCCACGCGCTGGGCAACCGCCACCTGCAGGCGCAGTTCTTCGGCGAAGAATCCGAATACGCGGCGCAGGTGATGGTGGTCCAGTACGACCACACCGTGTCCGACTTCCTGGAGCACCAGCAAACCCCGTACAACCGGCAAGAACGCGTGATGCCGGTACCGTTCCGCCATGCCGAACACACCCACTAGCGCATCGCACCTGCTGACCCTGATGCAGCTTTCCGACTCGGCATTGCCCACCGGGGCATTCAGCCACTCCTTCGGGATGGAAAGCTATCTGGCGGACGGAGGGGTGCATGACGAGGAGAGCTTCGCCAAGTGGGTGGAGCTGTTCCTCACCCAATCGCTGAGCTACACCGACGGGCTGGTGGTGCGCCTGGCCCACGAGGCGATGAGCCCGGAGCGGATCATGGAGTTGGACGCGATGATCCACGCCGCGGCATTGCCGCGGCAGCTGCGCGAAGCCGCCGTCAAAATGGGCAAGCGGATGCTCGCGGTGGCCAGCGTCGTCTCTCCGAGCGAGGAACTCGAAGGCTATGTGCAGGCGGTTGAATCCGGGCGCTGCGCCGGGCATCCGGGGATCGCCTTCGCGCTCGGTGCCCGCGCGGCCGGAGCCCCGGTGGCGGACACCGTGAACAGCTATCTGTTCTCCACCGTCACGAGCCTGACGCAGAACGCCATCCGCGCGATCCCGCTGGGCCAGAATGCGGGCCAACGGGTACTGCGCGCCATGCACGAACCGGTGACGCGCTCCGTGGCGAAGATCTTCAGCCTTGATGACGGAGACCTGGGCGCCGCGATCCCTGGCCTGGAGATCGCGCAAATGCGACATGAGCACCTGCGCGCCCGCATGTTCATGTCTTAGTACACCGGCCGCCGATTGGCGGCCCCAATAATTTGAGGAGCACAACAATGGAACCAATCCGCATTGGCGTCGGAGGCCCGGTCGGGGCCGGCAAAACCCAGCTCATCGAGCGCATCACCCGCGCGCTGGATGGCGAGATCTCCATGGCCGCCATCACCAACGACATCTACACCATCGAGGACGCCAAGATCCTGGCCGCCAACGGGGTGCTGCCGCTGGATCGGATCGTCGGGATCGAGACCGGAGGCTGCCCGCACACCGCCATCCGCGAGGATACCTCGATGAACTCTGCGGCCATCGAGGAGCTGAAGGCCAAGCACCCGGATCTGCAGATCATCTTCGTGGAATCCGGGGGAGACAACCTCTCGGCCACATTCTCTCCGGAGCTGGTGGATTTCTCCATCTACATCATCGACGTGGCCCAGGGCGAGAAGATCCCGCGCAAGGCCGGGCAGGGCATGATCAAATCCGATCTGTTCATCATCAACAAGACCGATCTGGCCCCATACGTCGGAGCCGATTTGTCGGTGATGGAGTCGGACTCCAAGCAGTTCCGCGCGGACAAGCCATTTTGCTTCACGAACCTGAAAACCGATGAAGGCCTGGAGCAGGTTATTGGCTGGTTGCGCCGCGACGTGCTGATGACGGATCTGGGCTAGTGGCCGCTCCCACCGCGCGCCGCGCGCCGGCGCTGGCTCCCACTCCGTTCACCGGCCGGCTGGTCGGGGAGCTGCGGCTGCGCATCGGCCGGCGTTCGGGCAAGGACATCGCCACCGCGCAGTACCATCAGGGTGCCTTGCGGGTACTGCGCCCGCACTACCTGGATGACAGCGCGCAGGTCTGCTACACCATCGTGAACCCCGGCGGCGGGTACCTGGGGGCCGATCGCTACGGCATCGAGGTGGAGGTGGAAGCCGGCAGCAGCCTGCTGCTGACCACGCAGTCGGCCACCAAGGTCTACCGCACCCCGCAGGGCGAGGCCAGCCAGGAGATGCTGGTGCGCTTGGGATCCGGTGCGGTACTTGAATACCTGCCCGACCAGCTGATCGCCTACCGGGATGCCAGCTACCGCCAGGAACTGGTGGTGGATATGGCGGCCGATGCCTCGTTGGTGCAGTTCGAGATCCTCACCCCGGGGTGGAGCCCGGACGGCACGCTCTTCCGCTATGACCAGTTGCGGCTTCGCACGCAGGTGCGGGTGGAGGGAAAGCTGGCGGTGCTGGACAACCTCTGGGTGCAGCCGGGGGACCAGTCGCTCGACTCGCAGCTCTACCTCCAGCAAGCTACCCACGTGGGCATGCTGTTGGCGGTGGATGCGCGCATCGACGCGGCGCTGGTGGAGCAGTTGCGCGAGGTCGCCTACCGGATTGCCGGGCAGCAGCGCCAAGCGGTGCAGGTGGGCGTCTCGCAGACGCCTACCGCCGGGGTGGCCGTGCGCACGCTTGGCACCTCGACCGAGTCCGCCACCGCGGTGATGCTGGGCATCGTCAACGAGCTGCGTGCGCGCTTGCGCGGCCAGGGGCCGGTGAACCTGCGCAAGTACTAGCGCAGGTTGGGTTTAGAGCATGTCCGCGCGCAGCTGCGCCGCGGAGCGTGGCGAAAGCAGCCCCGGGGCCACATCGAAGACGGTCTGCGCGCCGGTGGTCCCGGCGCGGTTCATGCGGTACACCGCACGGGCATAGGCCACCAGCACGCTGGAGGTGAACTCCGGGTTGGAGCCGAGCGCCAGCGAGTACTCGATAACCTGCTTCTGCGCGTCGCTGGTAGTGCCCGAACGGATCACGAATCCGCCGTGCGGCATGTCCGAGTGCTCGGCCGCCAGCTGCTGCGCGTCGATGAAGTGCACGGTGGTGTCATACTGGTCGAAATAGTGCTCCATGCTCACGATTGCCTGGCGCACGGTGTTCTCATCTGCGCCGTCTTCAAGGACCACGAAGCATTCGCGCTGGTGCTTCTCGCGGGTGCTCAGGCTCGGGCGCAGCCCGGCGCGCACCTGCTCGATCGCCTCGGGGCTGGGGATGGTGTACTGCACGCCGGCGGCGACTCCGGGCACGCGGCGCACCGCGTCGGAATGTCCCTGGCTCAGCCCGCGGCCCCAGAAGGTGTAGGTTTCCCCGTCCGGCAGCAGGGCTTCGCCATAGACCCGGTTGATGGAGAACATGCCCGGATCCCAACCGGCGGAGATGAGCGCGGTCTTGCCCGCGGCCTTCGCCGGGGCGTCCACGGACTCGTAGTACTCCGGGATGCGCGCGTGGGTGTCGAAGCTGTCCACGGTGTTGAATAGCGCCGCCAGCCGCGGGCCCTGTTCGGGCAAGTCGGATTTGGAACCGCCGCAGAGGATCAGCACGTCGATATCGTCGACGTGCTCGGCCAAGACGTCGACCGAGTAGCGCGCGGCTGGCTGGGCCAGTTCGAGGCTCTGCGGGTCGCGGCGGCTGTAGACACCGACCAGTTCCATATCCTGGTTCTTGGAAATTGCGGCCTGCACGCCGCGGCCGAGGTTGCCATAGCCGGCTATGCCAATACGGATTTTCGAAGACATTAGAATCACAGTCCCTTGATCTGGCTTGAGAGCCGCGGTCATTGGCCGGCAGGAGGTGGCTCACTGGCCGGAGAAGAAGTGGCGAAAGGCGCCGGTGGCCAAGCGCCACCACTTGGGATTATTCCAAAGAAGCAAGCGGAACCCTAAACACCGGGCTCGCAGGCTAAATAGTGGGTCAAAGAGACCGATTGGCGCCGCTTCACACGAGGTCTGGTGCTCCCGGTGCTTTCCGGGCAGTGGCTAAAGGTGGCATAAATGAGCCGGGGAAGTCCAGTACCCGGTCGCAAATCGCGTGCAGGCCGACGGCGTCGTGCGAGGCCAGCAGCACCGCCGAACCTGCCGCCGCCTGCGCCGTGAGCAGCCGCAAGATCGTTGCCTTGGTCTGCTCATCGAGTTGCGCGGTCGGTTCGTCGCACACCAGGACCCAAGGGTCCAGGCTCAGCGCGCGCGCCAGCAGCACCCGCTGGAGCTGGCCATCGGAAACCTCCGCCGCGCGGCGTTGCAGCAATCCCGGGTCGAGCTCGACGCGCAGGCATAGCCGGTGCAATTGGTCGCGGTAGCGTTCGGGGCGGACCTTGATCGCGCCGTCGGCGAAGGCCAGCGGGGCCGCCAACAGGGCACCTAGACGTTGTCGGGGATCGGTGGCCGCGCGCGGGGACTGGGGCACGATGCCAATTTTGGTGCGGATTTCCAGCGGCACCGGGCGGCGCTGGTCCACCGGTTGCCCG
The DNA here is from genome assembly GCF_002979835.1 of Arthrobacter sp. MYb221. Taxonomy (NCBI): domain Bacteria; kingdom Bacillati; phylum Actinomycetota; class Actinomycetes; order Micrococcales; family Micrococcaceae; genus Arthrobacter; species Arthrobacter sp. MYb221. The sequence goes on from NZ_PCPW01000005.1 coordinate 60,500, forward strand.
GCGACCATTACCCGCCCGCTGGCGGGGGACTTCAGCAACGCCGCAATGTTGAGCATGGTGCTTTTCCCGGCCCCGGAGTCCCCTCGGATACCCACTACTTCGCCCCGCTCGATTCGCAGATTCACCCCGCGAAGCAGGTGCGGCGCACTCGGATATCCAGAGCAGACATCGACTAATTCCAGGCTCATTGGATCTTCTCCTGCCGCGTTTCTATGCTGCGCGCCACGCGGCCGTCTTGCACCACGCTCACCTCGTCCGCCAGCTCGGCGGCAAGTTCCAGATCATGGGTGACCATGACAACGGTGCGGCCCGCACGGGCCAGATCCTGCAGCACCTCGCCAAGCTGCTGCCGGCTTTGCGGGTCCAAGGCCGAGGTCGGTTCGTCGAGGAGAATCAGCTGCGCGTCGCCGAGCAATGCCAAGCCAAGCAGCACGCGTTGGGCCTGGCCGCCGGAGAGCTCATGCGGAAAGCGCATGCGCAATTGCGCATCCAGCCCGACCCGTTCCAAGGTCTGGCCCACCGCCTTGGCGGAGCTGCCGCGGCGCTGCCGGCGCAATTCGCGTCGCATCGTGGCGCCCACGGTGCGCACCGGATTGAGCGCGGTGGCCGCGGACCCCGGAACGAAGGCCAACCTCCCGCCGGTGGCATGAGGCGTGGTTCCCAACTGCAGCCGTGCCCCATGCAGAAACAGGGAACCGGTGGCCTGCAGCGCAGGCGGAAGCACCCCTGCCATGGCGCGCAGAAGCATGGTTTTGCCGACGCCGGAAGGCCCGAGGATGACGTTGACGCGTCCGGTTTTTGCCTGGTAGTTCAGCTCGTGCAGGATCTCGGTGCGCACCCCGGCCTTGGACTCGGACCAGAGCCGCAGGTCCCGGACCTCAATGGCGGGCTGGTTCGCTGCGGTGGGTGCGGATCCCCCGGAAGCGTTCTGCGGTGCCGGCCGCCGAGTCCGGGATCGCGAAACCGATTCGTGGGCCAGTGCGGAGAGCGCCGCGCTGAGCAGCACCAGCAAGCCCGCGGGGATCACCAGCAGCCACCAGGCTCCGGAGAGCACCCCGCCGCGGGCGTCTTCCAGGATGAGCCCCAAGGACGCCGCCTGCGGGGGCAGTCCCACGCCCAGGAAGGACAATGCCGATTCATGCCAGATGGCATGGGGCAGCTGCAGCACCAAGGCGATGGCAGCCTGGGGAGCTACCGCGGGGATCAGGTGATTTACCCAGATCGCCAGGGGCCGCGCGCCAGCCGCCCGGGACAGCGCCACATACTGTGATTCGCGTTCGCTGATCAAACGCGAACGGACAATGCGCGCGACCTGCGTCCAGTGCGTCAGCGCGATCGCGGCGACAATAGCCCACCACCGCCCGGGCCACATGGACAACACCACCACGCTCAGCAGCAGGTGCGGCACCGCGTTCAAGGTGTCCACCAGACGCATGGCGATCCGGTCGACGATTCCCCCTGCGTAGGCGGCCAGCACGCCGACTCCCACACCGATGAGCGTGGATGCGGCAGCGGAGGCCGCTGCCAGCAGCAGTGAGAGCCGCAGCGCCTGCGCCGAACGCACCCACAGGTCCCGTCCCAGCTGATCGGTGCCGAACAGGTGATCGAGGCTTGGCGGATGAAAGACGGCGCTGAGGTCTGCGCGGTGAACCGCCTGCGGGTTCAGCCACGGCACGCACACCGCATAGAGCACCAGCGCGCCAACTATGAGTCCTGCGGAAAGCTGTCGTCTAGACATCGCGCACCCGCGGATCCGCCAGGACGTAACCGGCGTCGGCCAACGCGTTGCCGGCAAAAACCATCAGGCAGGAACAAGCGGTGACGGCCGCGAGCAGGGCAAAATCTCCCGCCACCGCTGCATCGATGACGGCCGAGGCGATGCCCGGCCAGGCGAATACGCTCTCCACGAGGAGCGCCCCGGTGACTAGCTCGCCCAACCTGCTGCCCACCACGGTCAAAAAAGGCAAGGCCGCAACCGGCAATACCTCGTGGCGCAGGATCTGCGCTTCGGATACCCCGCGCCCACGCGCGGCGAGTACCGCATCCGATTCGAGGACCTCGAACATTGAGCTGCGCAGGTTCAGCAGCAGCCAGGGCAGGAGGCTCACGGCCAGGACCATCGCCGGAAGGATCAGATGCACCAGCACGGTGCCGGCGGTCGGGGCCGCTCCGGCCGAGGAGGCCCCGCCGGCGGGCATGCCCAATCCCAACGCAAAGATTGCGATGGCGATCAAGGCCAGGACGAAGGGTGGCAGCGCCTGGGCAGACTGCGCGAAGAGCACCACCGCCCGGTCCAGGACGCCCGCTCGGTGCCGTGCGGCCAGCCAGGCCAGCAGCAGAGAAGCCACGACCGCAAGCAGCAAACCGGTCAGGGTTAGCAGCGCGGTATAGGGCAATCGTTCAAGCAGTACCTCGCGCACCGGTTGCGCGTAGAGCCGGGAGAATCCCCAGTCGCCGTGCACGGCGTCTACTGCCCAGCGCCGCCACATGAGGAACCAAGGGGTGTCCAGCCCCAACTGTTCGTTCAGCGCTTCGCGCTGCGTGGCATCGGTGCGTACGTAGCGCGAGCCGAGATAGTTGGCTAACGGGTTGAAAGGAGCAACAGAGGCCAGCCAGAACACCAGGGCGGTGATGCCCGCGGTGACCGGCAGGGCCAGGAGCAACCGGCGCACGAGGATGCCTGAGGCGGTGCGCACCCGTAGCCGTTGGCCACCTGGCTGCCCGCGGCGCCGTGTCATTGCTTGCGGGTCCATTCATGGGTTTTTGCCCAAGGGCCCCAGGTGGTTCCGTGGTCGTGGGGTTCCAGGAGCAGCGAGGAGGTATTCCAGTGTTCGCTGACGTCGCTGCGCTGCACGTAGGTGTGGTCCAGGAAGGCGAGCAGGAGCATGGAAGGCTGCTGAACGTAGCGCTGCTGAACCTTCCGGTAGGCCGCGGACCGCGCGTCCGGGTCCAGATTGGTGCGTCCGATATGCAGCTGTTCGTCCATCTCCGAGTCGGCATACCGGCTGGGGTTGTCATAGTAGGCCCCGGCTTCCGGGTAGGAGGAATGGAGCATTTTATAGAGTTGGGTATCAACGTCGTAGGGGTCGTCGCCACCGCCGAGCATGATGGCATCTTGGGTGCTGCGTGGCTCGGCCTCGTCAAAGGTCGCTGCCCGAACATCCACCGTGATGCCGAATTCGGCTAGTTGCGCTGCCACCGCTAGGGAGAGGTCGCGGCGCAAGGTGTCTCCCGGGTTGTACAGCACGGTGAATGCCGCCTCGGCCCCGTCCTTGCTGCGAACCCCGTGCTCCGACTCGACCCAACCGGACTTGTCGAGCAAGGCGGCGGCGCGTTCCGGGTCATGCGCGAAGGTCGCCTTCGCCGCATAGTTCCGGCCGTATTCGGGGGAAACGAAGGTATATGCCGGCCGGCCGCTGCCATCGAGCACGGCGTCGATCAGCTGCTCGCGGTCGACCGCGAGGTTCAGCGCCAGCCGTACCTCGGGCTCTGAGGTGAACGGATGCTCCGCGGGCAGGGAGATGCCGCGCCAGTCCGCCGAGGTAGCGGTGAGCACCTCGTAGCCTTCGCGGCCGGCAAAGCTGTGGGCCAGCCGCGGAGGCAGCACCGTGCCGGTGAATCCTCCCGTGGCCAATCGTTGGCTCCGGGCGTTGTCATCGGGCGCCGCCTCATAGATTACCGGGGAGGCCTGGACCGGACCGGTGCGGTAATTCGGATTGGCGGTGAGCACCAGCTGCGCAGAGGAGAAATTCTCCACGACGTACGGCCCGGTGCCAACCGGCGTGCGGCTGAGCGCCGATTCGGCGACCGGTTTTGCCGGGTCGACGAGTTCTGCCGGGGCGATGCCGATCAGCAGCGAGGTCTTGAAGGACACCTGCGCTTCCTTGAGCTTAAAGCGCACGGTATGTTCGTTGGGCGCGGAGACGGACTCCAGGTTCTCCAAGCTGCCGGCAAGGGGCGAGGCGGTTCGCGGATCGAGGATCGCCTGGTAGCTGGCCACGACGTCTTGGGCGTCGAAGGTGGTGCCGTCGCTGAACTTGATGTCTTGGCTTAGCGAGATATCCCAAACCAGAGAGTCGGCGGAAATTTTTGGTTCTTTGGCCGCCAAGAGGGGCACGAGATTCGGAAGCTGATCCTGTTCGCCTTCGAGGGTGAACAGCGACTCGTTGATTTTCCCTAGGCCGTAGCTGTCGAAGCCGGCCAGCGGATTCAGGGTTTCTGGCAGCGCCGCGGTGAGCAGGGAGATGGGTTGCTCATCAGCAGCCTGTCCGCTGGCAGGCTGGCAGCCGGCGGTGAATAAGATCAGCGGAAGCGTCAAGAAGGCGATAACGCGGCTGCGGCTGTTTGGCGTACGCAGGGAGGATCCTTTCGCTACTCTAGGGTTGGGGGATATGTTCACAGGATACATGTGTCCAGCCGAACAGGTGTCACGCCGCGGGGACCGAAATTCGGGGGAGGAAGCGAATAGATGGAAAGCAAGCGCAGCCAGATCGCTGCCGATGCGGTCAACGATGCCCAACGACGCATTTCCCAGTGGGCAGAGGTGTTTTCCCTCTGCGCCGATCCGACCCGAATAAAAATACTTTTCGCCATTCATGCGGCCCCGGATTCCTCGGTGAGTCAGCTCGCTGCGGCGGCGGGGCTCAGCGCGAATACCGTCACCCAAGCCTTGGCGACACTGCAGCGGGCGCAGGTAGTTCAATCCACGCCTGACGGGCGTTTCCGGCGCTGGCGGCTAGTTCACGCAGGAGTTCACCAACTCCTGCACCAGATGGATGCGCCGCATTCCGAATTGCACCCCGAACACCTGCCGCCACAAGCCGAATAAGCACTCACATCGGCGTCCTCCGGCGGCGCTCGCCGGAAAGGCGGCCAGACACTTACTTGGCGGTCTGCTGGATATGGTCCAGATGCGCCTCGAGCTTGTTGCTGGCGCGGCTGAGGTGATCGGCCAAGGTGCTGGCGGCCCCCTGCGCGTCATGGGCCTCGATCTGCTTCAGGAGCTTTTGATGCTCCGCGGCTATATCTTTGGTGCTTAGTAGCGTGGCATCCTGCACGTGCGTCATGCACAACCGAATCTCGTCACTGAGCTGGGCATAGCTTGCGCTGGTGCGTTGTGAGCCCAAGGCATTGACCAGCGCAGAATGGAATCTGACATCGGGTTCCACGATCTGCACCGGTGAGGCATTGGATAGCGCGGTGATTTGCGCGTTGGCCTCATATGCTGCCGGTGGAACATGCCCGGTAGTTGCAAGCAGTCGCACCGCTTCGGCTTCGATGATTGCGCGCGTCCGGTAGATGTCTCGGGCGTCGGCCGAATTCAGCACGGTGACCCGGGCGCTCTGATGCGCGTTGCGGGTCAAGAGCCCGCTGGCCACCAAGTTTTCGAGTGCCGCCTTCGCGGTGGGTCTCGCCACGGTGTAATGCGCGGCGACGTCCACCTCGCTCAGCGCAGTGCCGGGGGTCAGTTCGCCAGCGAAAATTCTGCTCCGCAGATCATTGATGATCGCCTGGACTACCGAGACGACACCGAGCCTTGCGGGCATGGAATTCCTTTCAAGAAACTTGCTGACCCCTCGAGTATCCCACGAAAGGCACTAACATAGCATGTGTACTTGTTAGACAATTTTCTTATTCGGTAGGCTGGGCCTACCAACCGCACAGGAGCGCATCATGGCATTGAGCACGCCGGCACTCGGCGAAACCAAGGTTTCGCCGAGCATCCTTGACTTGGTCGCCGAGCCCGACCGCGTCAAAACCACGTCAATCGACCGGGTGGCATACGCCTCCGACGCTTCGCACTACCTCTACACCCCGCAGGCGGTGATCATCGCCAAGGACGCAGTCGAGGTTTCGCAGCTTCTTGCGGCCAGCATGCGCGCCGGCCAGCCGGTAACGCTTCGCTCCGGCGGCACCTCGCTCGCCGGCCAGGCGAGCGGTGACGGGTTGATGCTCGACGTGCGTCGAAACTTCCGCGGCATCACGGTGCTTGATCAGGGCAAGCGCGTGCGTGTGCAGCCCGGCGCGACGGTGCGTCAGGTCAATGCGCGGCTCTCGGCATACGGCTTCAAGCTTGGGCCAGACCCGGCCAGCGAGGCGGCCTGCACCATTGGCGGCGTGATCGCCAACAACTCGTCGGGCATGGCATGCGGTACCGAGTTCAACACCTACCGCACGCTGGAATCGATGACCTTTGTGCTTCCCAGCGGCACCATGATCGACACCGCTGCCCCGGATGCCGATGCCAAACTGGCCGCTGCCGAGCCGGAACTTGTCGCCACCCTCGAGCGCTTGCGGGACCGCGTGCGCGGAAATAAGGATTCCGTGGCGTTGATCGAAAAGCACTTTGCCCTGAAGAACACCATGGGCTACGGCATCAATTCCTTCCTGGACCACCAGACGCCGGCGGATCTGCTCGCGCACCTGATTATCGGCTCCGAGGGCACCTTGGCTTTTGTCGCCGAGGCGGTCTTCCGGACCGTGCCGATTCGCAAGCTCGCGATCGCCACCCTGGCGGTCTTTGATTCCTTGGATCTGGCAACTCGCGCGCTACCGGATTTGCTGGACTCGGGCGCGGCGACTCTGGAGCTCATGGACTCCACCTCGCTGCGCGTGGGCCAGAGCCTGCCCGGGGTGCCCGAGGCAATTATGGGCTTCGAAGTCAACGCGCAAGCAGCCTTGCTCGTTGAGTACCATGCGGACTCGGACGAGGAGCTTGCCGGGCTGCAAGGTGATGGGCAGCGCCTGCTGGACGCGGCCTCGCTTCGCGCCCCGGCCGTGCTTTCGGCCGACGCGGTGAACCGCCAGGCCGCGTGGAAGTTCCGCAAGGGACTCTATGCGTCGGTGGCTGGCGCACGCGTTTCGGGCACTACCGCGTTGCTCGAAGATGTTGCGGTGCCCGTTGCCTCGTTGGCCGAAACCTGCGGAAGCCTGCAGGAGCTCTTCGACGAGTACGAGTATGAAGATTCGGTGATCTTCGGCCACGCCAAGGATGGAAATATCCACTTCATGCTCACCGACCGCTTCGAGGGCGAGAGAGCGTTGAACCGCTACAACGCCTTTAACGACAAGATGGTCGACCTGGTGCTCTCCAAGGGCGGCAACCTGAAGGCCGAGCACGGCACCGGGCGCGCCATGGCGCCCTTCGTCCGACGCCAGTACGGCGATGAGCTCTACGAAGTCATGGTTCAGCTCAAGGCTGCCTGCGACCCACGGCTGATGCTCAACCCGGGGGTCATCATCGATGAAGACCACGCAGCCCACATCCGCAACATCAAGCTGAACGAGACCATCGAGGTTGAAGCCGACCGCTGCGTTGAGTGCGGTTACTGCGAGCCCGTCTGCCCATCCAAGGACCTGACGCTGACCCCACGCCAGCGCATCGCAGTGCGCCGCGCGATCGCCAAGGCCGAGGCCGAAGGCAACCAGGAGCTCGCCGCAGAGCTCGAGCGCGACTTCGCATACTCCGCGGTGGAGACCTGCGCGGTGGACGGCATGTGCGTCACCGCCTGCCCGGTGCAGATCAATACCGGCCTGCTGGTCAAGCGTCTGCGCCGCGAGGATGCGAACCCGGCGATGGCGGCCGGGTTCAAGGCCGCGGCCAAGGGCTGGGGCGCGGCAACTCGCGTCGGCTCGGTGGCGTTGAGCGTTGCAGACAAGTTCCCGGCGTCGCTGGTCCGTGGCGCCACCGACGTGGCCCGCAAGGTCGTGGGCAACGACACCATGCCGCGCTATGACGCAGATCTGCCGGCCGGCGGCAAGGCGCGCAAGCCGCTGACGGGAAATCTTGGTGCCGCGGGTACCGAGCCAAGCGCCATCTACCTGCCTGCCTGCGTGAACTCGATGTTCGGCCCTGGCGGCGAAGGGCAGGGGGTGGCTCCGGCCTTCGAACAGCTGCTGCAGCAGGCAGGCATTTCGGTGCTGGTTCCGGAAGGCATCGAATCGATGTGCTGCGGTACCCCATGGAGCTCGAAGGGCTACGAGGACGGGCATGCGGTGATGGCCCAACGCGTGCTCGATCAAGTCCACGCCGCCCAGCCGGCGTTTAGGCTACCGGTAATTTCCGATGCAACCAGCTGCACCGAGGGCTTCGCGCATACCTTGGAAGAGCACGGCTTTGAGGTAGTCGACCTGCTGGCCTTCACCTCGCGGCACCTGCTGGACAAGCTCCCGCAAGCCAAGCGGGTCGATTCGCTGACCCTGCACCCCACCTGTTCGTCAACGCAGATGGGCCTGAACGGTGATCTGCAGCAGGTCGCCGAAGCGGTCGCGGAAACCGTGCACGTTCCGGTGAATTGGGGTTGCTGCGCCTTTGCCGGAGACCGCGGCATGCTGCACCCGGAGCTAACCGCCTCGGCCACCGCACGCGAAGCCGCCGAGGTGCGCGAGCTGGACGCCAGCGCCCACGCCTCGTGCAACCGCACCTGCGAGCTGGGCATGAGCCGGGCTACCGGCAAGGACTACCGCCATGTAATTGAACTGCTGGCGCAAGGCACCGGGACCGCTTAGCCGCGCGCGACGAGGCGGACCGCGGACAAGGTGCCGATGGCGAAGACCAGGGTTGCGGCCAGCACCAGAGCCAGCGGTGCGTCCCAGCCCCCGGTGGTGGTATTGAGCCACCCGGCCAACGGCGGAGCGATGGTAGCCGCTACATAGCCTCCGCCCTGGATTCGAGCGGAGGCGGAGGCCGCCTGCGCATTTGTGCTGGTGATCCGCGGGATAAGCGAGAAGATCGCGGTGAACCCTCCACCCTGGGCGACTCCGCCGATCACCGAGAATGCAATGTAGGCCTCTGGTGCGGCCAGCAATCCCAAGGGCAGTGCAATCCAGCAGATGGCTACGACGAGCGCCGGAACCCAGGGGCCGGTGCGGGCGGCCAGCAGCGGAACGCCCAAGGCGCCCACCACCGCGGCGATCTGGAACAGCGAAGCGCTAGCGGCCGAGGAAGCAAGGGAAAGCCCCGCGGTTTCGGCCAGCAGCAACGGAAGCCAGGTGGTGGTCGCGTAGTAGGCGGCGGATTGGCCGCAGAAACCGAAGACCAGCAGGGCGGTCACCTTGCGGTTCCGGGATCTCGCGGCAACCAGCATCGCGGCGTCGGCTTCGGTCGTGGGTCGTTTGGGAGCAGGCTCGTCCGGCAACTCGGCGGACGTGGCGCCCGCGCGGCGCATCCGGAGAAGCAGCAGCCAGAAAACCAGCCCCAAGGCGGTGACAACCGTCCATCCGGCGATCGCGATGCGCCAGCCGAAAGCGGCCGCGAGCGGGGCGGTCCCGAGCAAGGTCACCATGGAACCGACATTCATGGCCGCGGAATACACGCCCGTCGCCACCGGGGCCCGCCGCCACGGCACGTCGCGGCGAATGATGACCGGAACTACGATGTTTCCCAAGGTTATCGCCGCGCCGATCAGCACCGTGCCAGCCAGCAGGAGCGGGGCAGAGCCCAGCGAGCGGATTATCGTCCCGACCAGCACGCCGACCAAGCACAAGATGACGGTGGCCTCGGCGCCGAAACGGCGTATGGTGCCGGTTGCCAGAGGCGTCGCGATGGCGAAAAGTAAAACCGGCAGACCCGTGAGCAATCCGGCTCCGGCGGCGCTGAGCCCGGTGTCGGATTGGATGTCGGCCATGACCGCGGTGGGTGAGATGATCGGCGCACGCAGGCTCAGCGCCAAAATGGCGATTCCGGCGATGACCCAGAGCAAGGCCCAATTCTTCTTGGCTGGGTTGCGATGCGTGGCGATCTCCTTAAGTACACGAGTCGGGGCTCACCTCAAACCCTAGAGCAGAAACGCTAGTGGGTCGGTTATTCCTAAATATGACGCAACAACACGAGGCCCCTTCTGCCCGCAGAGATCGCCCTCTGCCATCCGTGGTAACACAAGAGTTCGGCGCCAGCGGCAAATAGGTCGAGCGCCTTCGCAGATTTCGAAGGCGCTCGAGTATTCGACCCTCGCGGGAGGAAACAGAAAGCTTCTGTGGCTACCCAGCATTTGCCCCCAAAATAATGCAGATGCTGGGGCGCTGGCCACCTATGCGAGAATGGGCTGGAGACGACGTTAATCGATCTACCAGAACTAACGACACCGCAACAACTTGAAACTTCTAGCTACAACGATTTTAGCCAGCTAGCCGCTGCATCGGCAAGCGAAATGGTGGCGTTCGTACGAATCTGAGCAAGGTGAACAAGTGTGAAAAACCTGTATGATCAGGTCAAATAACACATTCTTGTTTTGGAATATATATAGAGGCATATCGGCCCGGGCTCACTCAGGGTGAAATGTCTTCCACGAAATGATCAAAGCTGACGGCCGGTTCCTACAATTAATTCACTAGGCGGAACAAATTACCGTGCGAAAACGAGGACCGTCGATGCGCCGGATTTCAAGGGGAAGCCCTGAAATCTGCGTTCGCCCTTGGCTGGCGTCGCAGGCGACTTGCGGCAATTGCGTCCTGACCGCAATGCGGGCCGGTCGGAGCAATCCGGCGCTGGTTCGATACGCGGCACGAGTCCCGGTCATTTGCTTGCCGGGTGCCACGAAATACTGCTCTGGCTGCATGTAAATTCGGGTTGCCATTTGCGGCAAACCGCCTGAAGCGGTGGGCAATCTTGGAAAATTCCCTGGTTCGAAAGGCTCCCCAAGTGGCATCAGCCCGCTCCATGGGCATGAATGGCGGTTCAAATTATCCTGAATACCACCTTCTCGGTGCTATTCACCCCTGCGATTCCTCGGTGGCCAGCACGTAGTCTGTAATCACATACGGAGACTAGGGAGAATCGAATGCGGATCGCGGTACTGCAAGCCGAGGCAACGGTGCTGAATATTGAGTCCAACCTCGCCTTGCTTGAGGATGCCGCGGCCCGCGCCTCCTCCGGAGGAGCAAGTATCCTGCTAACCCCGGAGCTTTTCACCGTGGGCTATGCACCCAAGTTGCTCCGTGCCGGCCTTGAAGAATCGGTGCTTCCTTCGGTGGTTGAACGGCTTGCGCAGATCGCGGCGAAGCACAAGATTGCGCTGCTTTATTCGTTGCCGCAGCGCGGCGACACCGGATGGCACATCACCTCGACCTTCGTTGATGATTCCGGGAAGATGCTGGCGAACTACGTGAAGGTGCACTTATTCGGCACTGAAGAACTGCAAGCTTTTGTTCCGGGATCTTTGGCAGCCACGGTGCTCGACTACCGCGGGATACGGCTTGGGCTGGCCATCTGCTTCGACATCGAGTTCCCGGAAGTGGTCCGCGAAGCAGCCGTCCGCGGCGTTCAGCTCTTGCTGGTGCCCACTGCCTTGGGGGTGGGCTATGAGCGGGTGTGCACCACCTTGGTGCCCGCAAGGGCCATGGAAAACCAGTTGTATGTGGCTTACGCAAACCACACCGGAACGCAGAATGGATTTGCCCTGGCCGGGACCAGCGTCATTGCAGGACCGGACGGTGAGCTGCTGGCCGGTGGCGGGACCGAACCGGAGCTGCTCTTTGCTGATATCAAGCCGCGGCATATTGCCGAGGCGCAAGCCCGGGTCCCGTATTTGAACGCCTCGAGACCTGACCTGTACCGACAGTGGGCTCAGGAGCGCCCCTAACTGGTCTTGATAAACGACAACGCCAGCAGCAGCTCCATCCGAATCGTGGCCTCGGTGAGGTCCACGTGCAGCAGTTCGCCAATCGTGCCGATATGCCGACGCACCGAGTTCCGGTGCAAGCTGACGGTGCTGGCCGTCAGATCCCACGAGCCATTGGCGCCCAACCACGCCCGCAGTACCGCCAAATACAGATCTCGACGCGCAGCCGGGAGGGCCAAGACCCCGGCAAGCCGCTGCTCTGCCAACTGCATGCTCGCTTCCTGCGGAAGCAGCGACGCGAAGGTGCGCGGCAATTGTGCCGCGTCCAGGCTCCGGCGTTCTTCGAGAATTCGAGGGAGCAGGGCCTTGGCCTGGATCGCCAGATCCCCAAGTGAAGAACCAGCTCGCTCGTCCACCGCTGCTGGGTGGCTGAATGCGGCCAGGTAACCTGCGTCTTCGAGCCGTTTGAACAGGTGCGGGTTCGGGGCCGCTTGCGTAAGTGCCAGGAGCTGTTCGCCGGAGGAGGACACCAGCCTTGTTTCCAGCAAGGAACGCAATGTGGTGATGTGGTGGGCGAAATTGGATTCGGGATCCGGACTCTGCTGGGCGATGGCGGCCACACGGATCTGGCGTTGCGCACCACCGGTGCTCTGGATCAGCAGTCGCAGCTGCTGCTCATCGAGTGCGCTACGCGATCCCAGCAGCAGGCTGCTTGCAAGCTGCGTCGGGGCGAACGAACCTGAGACCTTCTGCCTAGCCACGACTTCCAGCAATCCGAGCGCGGTAGCCACCAGATTATGCTCCACGGCCGTGGGGGTCTGCGCAAAGCTTGCCTGCAGGACGCCCAGCAACGCCGCCTGGCGGCGCCCGGGGGCCACCGCGCGAATCGGGAATCCAAGATGCGTGCCCGTCGAGTCCTGAAGCAGCGCAAATTGTTGGCTGCCGTCGGACTGTGTGGCCTGCTCGTACAGCAGTTCAGTTACTTCGGAGGAGAGCGTGGGGCCGTCCGGAGCGCAGGCAGAATAGCGCAGCCGCAGGGTGCTGCCGAAGAGGCGGACCGTGCACTGGGCACGCTGCGAAAGCGTCGCCACGAGCTGCTGTTCGGGGTTTCGATCCGAGACGCAGCGGATGAGCGCACGGTTCGCTTCCGCATTATTGCGCAGCAGGGCCGCACCGTCGGCTTCCAGGAGCTTGGAAAAGGCGATGCCCACCGCGGCGAAGGGAAGGCTGGCCGGTATCTCCCACAGCGTCAGATTAAAGCGCTTGCAGGCTCGAATTACCGTTTTCGGGATCTCGGTGAAATAGGGTTCCAATCCGAAACCCAGGGCGCTGACCTTCGCTTCGGAAAGCCGGTGAATGAACTCATCCACCTTCTGCTGGTCTTCTTCGACGCCGACTAGGGGAAATCCGCTGGTGAGAATCAATTCGTTATCCAGCAGATAATCGGTTGGGTCATCCATATCGCTGGGTTCGACCCAGCGCAGGGGGAGATCCCCGGAGTCGTGGACCACTCTCACCTCGCCCGGCAGCTGGCGGAGGAAACGGCCCATGCTCATCGTATTTCCGGGGAGCGCCGTGAGGTTTCGAGTCGATCCAGGCGCTTGCCCATTAGGTGCATTTTGTCCCATGTTCAATAATATTAGTTCAAAAACGCCTCCCCTGAGATGTGACTCACAGCCATAGGGTTGAGTTCGACAGAAAATTTCTCCCCAGTGAGGTTTCAGCATGAACAGCACCCTCGAAACGATTGATCGGCCAAGCACTGCCCTCGGGCCGCAGCTGCGCCGACGCAAGTCGATCAGCAGCATGCTTCGGGAAGCGGAGACGAATTCGGGACATGGCCAGCTGCGCCGTTCGCTCGGCGTGGTCCAACTGACCATGATCAGCATCGGTGCGACCATGGGTACCGGCATACTGGTGATCCTCGGTGCCACCGTGCCGATCGCCGGCCCGGCCATCTGGATCTCCTTCGTGATTGCCGGCGTGACGGCTCTGCTCTCGGCGGTCTCCTACGCCGAGATGGCGGGCATGGTCCCGGTGGCCGGATCGAGCTATTCGTATTCCTATGCGACCATGGGCGAAGGCATCGCCTGGATCTGCGGATGGTGCCTCGTGCTCGAATACGCGGTCTCGGTAGCCGCGGTGGCAGTCGGCGCCGGTGAATACGTGAACGAGACGCTGCGGGCCTTCGGCCTGGAACTGCCCACCGCGCTGGCTGGCGGACCGGCCGAGGGCGGCGTGGCAAACCTGCCTGCACTGATCGTCGTGGTGCTGGCGACGCTGCTGCTGGTGCGCGGCGCCAAGGAATCCGCCTGGGTCAACACGGTGGTTGTCATCATCAAGGCCAGCATCCTGCTGCTCTTCTGCGCGGTGGCATTCAGCGCGTTCAACGCAGGAAATTTCGAACCGCTCCTGCCGATGGGCGCCGCCGGAGTGACCGCGGCCGCTTCGACGGTGTTCTTCTCCTACATCGGATTCGATGCGGCGTCCACGGCCGGAGAGGAAGCGGTAAATCCCAAACGCGACATGCCGCGCGCCATCCTGTGGTCCATGCTGATCGTCACCATCACCTATGTGCTGGTAGCCGTCTCCGCTATTGGCGCACGCGAATGGAACTGGTTCGAGGGAACCGAAGCGGCGCTCGTGCAGATCATCGGTGAAGTAACCGGCCAGCCTTGGCTAGTGCTGCTCTTCGCGGTCGCCGCGGTGCTGGCCATAGCCTCCGTGGTGCTCACGGTGCTCTACGGGCAAACCAGGATTCTGCTGTCGATGTCCCGTGACGGACTGATTCCCAAGACCTTCGGCGAGATCTCTTCGCGTACCGGAACGCCGGTCCGCGGAACCCTCATTACCGGCTTCCTGGTCGCGGCCACCGCCGGCTTCATTCCCCTCGGTGCGCTGGCGGATGCCACCAGTATCGGTACGCTCTTCGCCTTTGCGCTGGTGGGCGTCTCGGTGATGTATCTGCGTCGCAGGCAGCCGCTGGCGCCGCGGACCTTCCGGGTGCCCTTCTACCCGCTAACCCCGATCCTCGGCGTTGCCGCCTGCGTGTTCCTGATGAGCCAGCTCGGACCTGACACCTGGTTCGTCTTCGGCATCTGGATGCTTGCAGGCATCGGCATCTACCTGGGCTACGGGCGCAGCCGCTCCCGGCTGGGCCAATTATCCAAGAAAGAATACATCGCCAGCCACATCGGCGAACAGTAGCAATTTTCCCTATACTCCAACTAATGGCACGAACCAAAGGAAACGCAGGACACTCCCATGAGCACTTTTGAGACCGCAGCTACCTCATCTTCCGGCACCGCGCCACAGACCGATGGCAGCATCAATATGCTCAATCCGGACTTTCCGTTCGGCTACGACCTCTTTCTGGCGCACCCCGACGGCCTGGGAAGCGTGCCGGCGGAGCTCTACGGCACCGAGGTGGCCGTCATTGGCGCCGGATTGTCGGGGTTGGTCACCGCGTATGAGCTGATGAAGATGGGGCTCAAGCCAGTGATCTTCGAAGCGGACGAAATTGGAGGCCGGCTGCGCACCGCCAGTTTCCAGGCAGCACCGCAGATCACCTGCGACCTTGGAGGGATGCGCTTCCCGGTGTCCAGCAAGGCGCTGTTCCACTACATCGACGAGCTGGGGCTGGAAACCTTCGATTTCCCGAACCCGCTGGCGGAGCCAACCGGTTCAACCGTCATAGAGCTCAAGGGCCAGAAGATCTATGTGGAAGACCCGGACGACCTGCCGGTCTTCTACCGTGAAGTGGCCGAGGCGTGGAAGCGTGCCCTGCAGGATGATGCCCAGTTCGAGCAGATGCAGCAGGCCATCAAAGCCCGCGATACCGCAAAGATCAAAAGCATCTGGAATGATCTGCTCGACGAATATGACGAGGAAAGCTTCTATGGATTCATCGCGAATTCCCGGGCCTTCAAGGAAGCCGGCTTTGAGCACCGCGAGGCCTTCGGCCAAGTCGGCTTCGGCTCCGGTGGCTGGGATACCGACTTTCCGAACTCCATCCTGGAAATTCTTCGTGTGGTGTACACGGATGCCGATGACAACCACCGGGGTCTGAGCGGCGGCGCCGCGAAACTCCCGCATGCCCTGTGGAACCACGGGCCACAGGAGCTGGCCCACTGGCCTGCGGGCACCTCGCTGGCCTCGCTGCATGGTGGCGCGCCGCGCGGGGCCGTGGCCGAGATTCGGCGCTCGCAACGGAAGGGTTTCGGCGGCGCCCAAGCGATCGAGGTGACCGAGCGCTTCGGCAGCAGCCGCACCTTCGGCGCGGTGGTCTCCACGGTGCAGTCCTGGCTGCTGTCCACCGGTATCAAAACCGAAGAGGGGCTATTCCCGGCAGAACTGTGGACCGCTATCGAGCGGAGCCATTATATGCAGTCATCCAAGACCTTCGTCATGGTAGATCGTCCGTTCTGGAAGGACCGCGATCCAGTCACCGGCGAGTACCTGATGTCCATGACGCTCACCGACCGGTTGAATCGTGCCACCTACCTCTTGGATAACGGCGAGGGCCAGCCGGCGGTCATTTTGCTCTCCTACACCTGGAATGACGACGCGCTGAAGTGGCTGTCGCTGCCTGCCGAACGCCGCATGGAACTCATGCTTCATTCGCTGGAGAAGATCTACCCGAATCTGGACATCCGAAGCCACATCGTGGGTCAACCGATTACGGTTTCATGGGAGGCAGACCCGAACTTCATGGGTGCATTCAAGGCAAACCTGCCCGGGCACTACCGGTACCAGGAACGCCTGTATACGCACTTCGACCAGCGGGAGCTGCCCGCCGAACACCGCGGGATCTTCCTGGCTGGTGATGACGTGTCGTGGACTGCGGGGTGGGCCGAGGGCGCGGTGACCACAGGGCTGAACGCCGTTTGGGGTGTGCTCCAGCACCTCGGCGGCCAGGATGCCGCGCAAAATCCTGGCCCGGGCCAGTTCCTTGACGAGCTGGGGCCGATGAAGCTGAAAGACGCGGACGAACTGGTTTCCTGATTCGAGCGCCCGGGGATGAATCGTCCCCGGGCGCTCGGTGTCCCACCTCGTGGCAACGCCCGGCTCCAGCTAGCGCAATCGGTGTGGCATGGCCTATGCTGATTCCTGTCAGGAGCCGCCTCATAAGGCTCCGGCGCTCTCAAAAGGGGCGATACCCGTTGCCGAAAGCAACTGGTAACGGCAGACATATATGGAATTTTCTTTAGTTTTCTTCAGGAAAAGAGTCCATTATGTCCAGCGTTTCAGCTGCCATCGCCCATGCCCTTAAGCCGATTGCTCCACAGATCTTTGGTCTGATGGGCAACGGCAACGCACACTTCCTCGATGCCGCCGTTCGCGCAGGCTTTAGCTACACCGCCGTGCGCCACGAGTCCGCAACGGTGTCCGCCGCCGATGCCTACTTCAGGATTTCAAACCGCCTCGCTATCGCCTCGACCACGTACGGCGCAGGTTATACCAACGCCGTCACCGCCTTGGCCGAGGCTGCGGCCGCGCGCACTCCATTGCTGCTAGTTACCGGCGATGCGCCGACGACCGGTTTGCGCGGTTGGGACGTTGACCAGGCCGCCATCGACTCCGGTGTGCGGGCCGTGCGCTACGAGGTGGACCGGCACACCCCGGGCGCAACGGCTCTCGCCGCGGCCGCCCACGCGCTGCGCGAACAGATCCCGGTGGTTCTGTCAATCCCCTACGACCTCGCTGCGGCCCCAAGCCTCGAAGTTGAACTGCCCGAGTTCAACAGCTTCCGCAGTGTTCCTCCGGCGCCTGAACTCAATGCAACTCAACTACGGGCCATCACCGACCTGCTTTTGGCCGCCAAACGCCCGCACATCCTCTATGGTCGTGGAGCCATCGACGCGGCAGCGGGTATTGCCGAACTTGCCGAACGGCTAGGAGCCACCACCTCGGGAACCCTGCTGGCCCGCGACCTGTTGGACTACCCGTACGATCTGGGAATCACCGGTGGCTTCGCCACCGAACGAAACGCCGAAATCATCGAACAGGCCGATACCGTGCTGGTGCTCGGGGCCGGACTTAATCAGTTCACCATGCGCTTCGGGGAGCTGGTGAACGTCGGAGCACAGGTAGTGCAGATCGATCTTGCGGCCAGCGCCACGAGTCCGCGAGTGGATTACTTCGCCACCGGAGACGTCGCCGCCGCGGTTAAAGGTCTCCTGGGCACCGTGGGCGCCCAAGATTCGGGATGGGCCGGCTCGATAAACCTGGGCTCGGTCCGCGACCGCCCGCGGGGGGAGGCGCGCGCCGCGGACGGTCTGCTCGATCCGCGTCGAGTGGCCAGTGAACTGGAAGAGATCTTGCCCCAGAACCGGGTGCTGGTTCAGGACGGCGGGCACTTCATCGGTTGGGGGCCCATGTACTGGTCAACCTCCGGGGCGCGATCGCTGACCTGCGTAGGCACTGCTTATCAGTCCATTGGCTTAGGCATTGCATCCATGGTCGGCGCGGGGGCAGCGGCCGAAGGCCGCACCGTAGTGCTAGCCGCCGGAGACGGCGGATTCCTGATGGGCCTAGCCGATCTCGAATCGATCGTGCGCACCATCAGCAGCGGAGTCATCGTGATCTACAACGACTCAGCCTACGGAGCGGAGGTCCACCAATACGGATCCATTGGCCTGCACGAGGATCCAATGCTCATCCCAACGGTCGACTTCGCGGCACTCGCCACCGCGGTGGGCGCAACGGGCATTCGCATCGACTCGCTGGCCGCTTTTTCCAAGGTTCGGCAGTGGGTAGATCAAGGGGCGAAGGGAATATGTCTGGTGGATGCGCGGATCTCACCGAACGTTCGGGCACCATATATGGAAGAAATACTGGTCGCGAACGCGCGGGCCGCCGCGGCGCAGGCATCACAATCCGATTAAGATGCTGGATTATGAGTGCTGATTCGGCGTAGGGTTGCAGAGTGCGCAAAGTCTTAGTAGGAACGGCAAGCCTAGGTTTGGGAGCACTATTAATGTTCCCCGCCACGGGCGCCATCGCCGCCCCTTGGGACGCGCAAGACCCCAACCCCGCGCCGAGCCAGGGGCTGTCTGAAACATCGTTGCGTGTCGCCACGCTAGCCACCGAGATGACCCGGGATGTTCCGGGGCAGCTCTCCGCAGACCTCATGCAGGGAGACGACCGCGAAGCCGCGCAGGCAGCGGACAGCATCACCGCAGCCAATGCCGACTTCGTGGTGCTTACCGGGATGGATGCGGATGAACAAGCCGTGCAGGCGTTCCAGGACCATTACCTGAATAGTCCAGAGGACTCCCGGCGGGACGTTGAATACGACTACGTTTACCTAGGCACGGGCAACAAAGGTAAACCAAGCGGCGCGGATCTCAACGGGGACCGGATTGTCGGCGGCCCCGAAGACGCTTGGGGGCAGGGTAACTTCGAAGGCCAAGGCGCCGTCGTTGTCCTTTCCAAATATCAGATAGACCAAGAATCAGTCACCGGAATTTCGGAGCTTAAATGGTCAGCCGTGCCGGGGAGCAGGCTCGATGATTCTGGATTGAGCGGCGCACTGGCGGCTTCAATTCCCGTGATGAGCAGCGGACTTTGGGATATTCCGATCGAGTACCGCGGCAAGCACGTACATGTGCTCGCCGTGCAAACGGACGACGCTTCCGGTGGCTATTCCTTTGCCGAAGCTCGTCAACTCGACCAGTTGCGGGTTATCTCCGATTACCTCGATGGCGAAAAATACCTGCAGGGTGACCAGGGGGTAAAAACCCGTGGAGTCGGAAAAAGCCCATATGTCTTAGCCGGTTCCCTGGGCCAGCAGCCATCCTCGTTGGCCGCGCGGGATGCGCTGCTGCATCAAGCCGACCATCCCGAGGCGCTCAGCGATTCGGGAAATTATCTCCTCCCAAGTAGTGCCTGGCAGGTCCTTGGCCAAGGGCATATCGGCGACCGAGCACCGCTCCAGGCGCAAACCATCGACGGCCCGCCCCAAATCAACGATCCGGCTCCCGCCCTGATCTGGACCGATATTCAGTTCTAAACTTCTTCCACCAACAGCCGCCGCAGGTGCTCGTTGAGGAACAACCCCTGCGGGTCCACCGTGGACCGCATCGCCTGGAAATCGGCGAAACGCGGGTATAGCGCGGACAGCTGCGAAGCACCCAATGAATGCTCTTTGCCCCAGTGCGGCCGCCCTCCATGCCTGCGCAGAATTCGTTCGGCCGCAGGGAAGTATTCAGGCACGTTATCGCGGACGTAGCGATGCACCGCGAGATAGACAGTCGGACGCCCGCTGGCGGTTCCCAGCCAGGTGTCATCGGCCGCCGCGGTGCGAACTTCTATCGGGAACACCACTGGTGCCGGGGCCTTGGCCAAATAGGCTCGGAACTCGGCGAACGCGGTGCCGAAGCTTTCCAGGGGCAGGGCATATTCCATTTCGGTGAAGCGCACACGTCGCGGCGAGGTGAAAACTCGATACCATTGACCGGTGTGCTTGCGCTCGGAGAGCGCTGCGGCAGCCAGCCGATTTAATCGCGGAATCAACTGCGGACGCAGCGCGCCGAGGGTACAGATCGCCTGGAGTGCACCGTTCGATAGCAATTCGTCATTGAGCCACGTCGATACCTTGCCCGGCGAGTTCGGTGCGCTGCTGCCTGCCGGCAGGCGAGTATTGGCTTTGACAAGAGCCCTGCTAGTGCCGGAGAACCAGAAGAACTCCAGATGATCTGTTGACCTTGACCGTTCGATAAAACTCTTCGAGATCTGGTCAATGTCTTCCACGCGCTCCACCGCGCTGAGCATGAATTCCGGGACGCAGCGGAGTCTGACATGGGTGATCACCCCGAGCGCACCGAGACTTACCCGGGCAGCCTGAAAAAGCTCCGCATTCTCGGTGGGAGAGGCGCGCATCTCGGTTCCGTCGGCCAGCGTGATGCGTAGCCCGCTGACCATTCCGCTAAATCCGGTGAACGCCAGCCCGGTCCCGTGAGTCGAGGTGCAGATCGCACCGGCAAGCGATTGCCGATCGATGTCTCCCATATTGGCTAGTGCCAAATTGTAGGGTCTAAGCAGCCTGGGAATCTGCCACAACCGAGTGCCCGCCCGGAAGGTCACCTCGTGGGTGAGCGCATCGACCTCTTCGATTCCTTGGAAGCCATCGAGATTTAGCAGTACGCCCGAAGTCTGGACCAGCGGAGTGAATGAATGCCCAGCGCCCATGGTGCGCACCGTGTGCCCCTCTTTCGCGGCCTTCGCGAAGACCCCGGGAAGCTGGGCGGGGTCGGTGATGCTCTGCCACCGTGCCGGTGTTGCGCTGACGGTCCGCGAAAAATTGGCGAAACGCTTCACAAAAATGCCTTGCCCTCACCACGATAGGTCGGCCAATCTTCGACGATCTGCCCGTTTGAGTACACGGCCAGACGATTGAGCCGTTCGGCTGGCTCACCTGCCTTGGCGTGGCGCAGCCATACGGTGTCGCCGATTTTGAGCTTGCTTGCTGTGGCGCCGCGCAGCGGGGTTTGCACCTCGCCGGCTGCTTCCAAGGGAAGGTACTTGAGTCGTTTTGGCCAGGCGATCTGTGGCAGGCGGCTCTTTCCCGACGGACCCGAAGCGATCCAGCCGCCGCCGAGGATGGTGACGATGTCGGGTTCGGGGCGGCGGACCACGCTGAATCCGAGGAATAGAGCTGGGGTAGGGCGGAAAGATTTGTAGGCATCGAACAATGCCGGGGCGAAGAGTCCTGATCCGGCCGAAATTTCGCTCACCCCAGACTCCTGCACGCTGGTCTCGATAGAACCGGTGCCGCCGGCGTTGACAAATCTCAACGGGGCCACCGCGTTGACTAGCTGAACAGTTTCGTTGCGACGCTCGGCTAGCTCGGCGGCACTGCGTTTGCGCATGGTCCGCGCGAGCAGCGCCTTCAGCCCGAATCCTCCGTCCGGCACCGAGGCGATCTGAGACTCGTAGCCCATCAGCCCCTCAACCTTGAAGCCGCCGCGTCTGAGCACTAGGCGTGCCAGCTCGGCCACGTCTTCCGGATCATGCAGTGGCGAACGGGCGGCGCCCAACCGCAATGATGGAGAGGGGTAGTAGGCCGCATCAAGTTCCAGTGCAACTTTCAATTCCAGATGCCCCGGCGCAACCTTGTCGATGAGGTCCAATTGCGCCACGTCATCGATCATCACCGTGATCTGGTCGCGCGCCTGCTCGCTGCTGGCCCACCGGCTGATTGCGCCCGGGTCTGTTTGCGGGTAGGCGACTACTAGGTCTTTTAGCCCGTGGCTCGCCAGCCACAGCGCCTCGGCGAGGGTGAAGCACAGGACGCCGCTAAACCCAGGTTGCGCTAAGACTCGTTCAAGCGCCCAACGTACTCGTAGGGACTTGGATGCCACCCGAATGGGAATGTTCCCGGCTCTTTCGCGCAGAGCGACCGCATTCCGGTCGAAGGCTTCTAAATCGAGTAAACCGACCGGGCGTTCACGCATTCCGGCTTTTTCCAGTGCCTGGTTATAGCGCTTGGCCTGTGCATTCTTCATAGGCCAACTCTTGCACCGCGGGACGGGCGTTTCAAGGAAAAGTTCGATTCTGGTGGGGTATTGATAATTCGCGGCAAGAATCCGGCATTTTCCCGGGAACTATCAGGCTGGAGCTACTAGTCTGGGAATATCATGAGCAAAGATCCCATTTCGATGACATTCATAGACTCGAGCGGCAAACCTCGTTCGGCCGTCCAAGACGCCATCATGCGGGGCGTCGGTGTGCAGCGGCCGCTAGTCCTTGCATATCTCAAGCGATTGCGCGCGAAACATCCCCAGGCATCTGCGGCCGAACTGGCCAAGGTCGTTGAACGCGATTATTTGGTCGTGGTCACCGGCTCTGGAGCGGCCGTCGGAGGTACCGCAGCGGTACCGGCGGTAGGTACCGCCGTAGCGCTGGGGCTCTCATTGGCCGCCACGATCGGGTTCCTGGAAGCCTCTGCGCTTTATGCGCAGTCCTTGGCCGAGCTTCATGGCATTGCCATTGACGACCCGGACCGA
This sequence comes from Arthrobacter sp. MYb221, assembly GCF_002979835.1. Lineage (NCBI taxonomy): Bacteria > Bacillati > Actinomycetota > Actinomycetes > Micrococcales > Micrococcaceae > Arthrobacter > Arthrobacter sp. MYb221. Next base: position 83,067 of record NZ_PCPW01000005.1, read on the forward strand.
TCGCGCCTGCTGGTTATGGGTGTGTTGATGGGCGAAGAAGGCAGCTCGATGATTTCGGCGCTGACCAGTCAGGCGGCCGGCCGCGGCTCCGGACCGGTGAAGGGCTGGGCAAGATCCTTTGGCTCGAACAAGTCAACGAGCCTGATGGCCACGGCGCAGAAGAGCTTGCAGAAGAAGTTCATTCGCAAGATCGTTGGCACCCAAGGAGCCAGCATGCTTGGCCGGCTGGTGCCTTTCGGCATCGGAGCAGTCATTGGCGGGGCCGGCAATCGCTACCTGGCCAAGCGGGTTATCGAAAACGCGGCCGTGGCCTTCGAGGGAATCGACACCGTGGCGCCAAGCCAGCTTGAGCTGGATGACCCGGATATTATCGACACCGATATTGTGGAGAAACCGCGGAAGCGTAAATAGTCCGAAACTGAAAAACAACCGCAGGATGTTTCATGTGAAACATCCTGCGGTTGTTTTTCTTTCTGCGGCGGAAGCTGCTGGGCGGCGGCTATTGCGAGGTAGCTGCCGGTTTGCCCTTCCGGGAAGTTCCGGCGAGCAATGCCAGGGCAATGACAGAGAGCAGGACAACAAGTCCGGCGTAGCCGTAGGTGATGTTCTTCAATCCGTGGATTGGGATCAGCAGTCCACCGATCAATGTTGGCAGGCCGAAGGCTAGGTAGCTCACCAGATATACCGAGGAGAGCGTGCCGCCGCGTTGCAGCGCGGGAACGTGCTCCACGATGGTCCGAAGCCCACCTTGGAAGGCGCCGCCCAAGCCGATGCCGCCGATGATGCTGGAAATGAAATAGATCGCCGTGTTTTCCGTGTAAACAGCAAGCACAAGCCCGCCAGATCCAACGATCAGCGAGATGCACCCAAGGGCCATGACCTTCAAGGCGTTGAACTGGAAGGTGACGGCGCCGAGCACCGCACTCGCGCCGGTCAGCGCAAAGATGGCTAAGCCGCTCAGGGTTGGTGCTTGAATATTCATCAGCGTTTTGGTGATGCTCGCGCCCAACCCCAGATACATTCCAACCAACGCCCAGCTGGCGAGCAATGCGCCGACTGCGACGAGGAATTCGCGGCGCACCTCCTTGGGGATCATCACCGAGGGGATGAGCGAACGCAATACACCGTGACGGCGTGGGTGGCGCTCCTTGAGCAAGCTCGCCGGAATCAGCGCCAGGATCAACAATGCGGCGACCGCCAGATAAGGGATCTGGAAGGGGTATGGTGCGAACTGCACGAGAATGCCACTGAGCAGGGCGCCGAGGCCGATTGCCGCAGGTGGCACGGCGCCGTTGAGCATGGCGACGGTCCGGTGGCGCGAGGCGGGGGAGTAATCGAGCAAGGCTGCGCCCAGGGTGCCGAACCCGAGGCCCGAGGCAATGCCCTGCAAGATCCGGGCGATCAGCAGTGCATTCAGCGAATCAGCGAATGCCATGACGAGCATCGAAGCCGCGGCGATCAGCAACGCGCTAAAGGCAACGGGACGGCGTCCAATATGATCGGATAGTGCCCCGCAGGTCAGCAGGGTGACCAGCAAACCGCAGATATATACGGCGAAGACGCTGCTGACTTCAAGGGAAGAAAGTCCCCATTGCTCGGAGTACAGCGGGAAGATCGGTGACGGCGTGCCGGAGTGCGCTGCGATGAGGCAAAGGCCAATGAGTGCGGTGCTGAAGCCGAGCTTGTCGGCGACGTAATTGTTGGCGTGTGCCACGAGATCTCTTCTGTGTTGTAGCGAATGGGGCGTGTTCGTGATGCATCTAGGGCTGGTCAGCCAATAATCCGCGCACGGACCAGCGGACGGTTTCTTCAATGGAGGCCAGATCAACGCTTTCACTCTCGCGCATCAGCCGGAACACCGCTGCGCCGAAGGCCACGTCCATGGCAACGTCGATATCCAGGCCTTCGGCCAACTGGCCCGAAGCGAGTGCGCGCGCAAAGAGGGGTATGAGAGCCTTGCGCCGCGGAGCTAGATAAAACTGCTCGAAATACGCGGCACCGTGCGGTTCCAGGGAGCAGGCGGCCAGCAGCTGAAAGAATACGCGCCCGCTTTGCACGCTGTGGAAGGTCAGCGATTCGACCGTGCAGTCGATGAGGTTCGCCAAGGGGTCTCCATCGGTGGGGATCTTCAGCGCTTGGGCGGCAACACGTCCGAAAGCTTCGGCAACGATTGCATTCTTGGTGGGCCAGTGCTTGTACAGCGTCGCGGTGCTGACACCTGAATGCTCGGCGATGCGCTCAATCGAAATCCCGCGGAAGCCCGCGTCGCGGAGTAGTTCATTGGTGGAGTCCAAGACCTTATGATGGGTTGCCACGCTGCGTGGGCGGGTACTAACCGGCAAAATTCCATCATTCATGGCGATTCCTAAACTAAAGTGTCACTTTACTTTAGCAACGTTCAATTGGTTTCAAGGATCGCAGGTACAAAAAGTCCGAGCGGCTCCTTGCAAAAGGAGCCGCTCGGCAAGGCGGGATTCTGTCCAGGCGATCTAACGGGCGGCGCTCTGCGCCATAACCCGTTCCAGGGTGGCAATCGATCCCTGGGAATGCAGGGATTCGAGGGTCTCCAGATATGGCTTGGTGAACCGTTCATCGTTGATGATGTCGCCAAACAGGTCCCGCTGGCGCAGGAATGCCAAGGGGTCTTCGCTGTGCTTCGCAGCGGCGGCGGAGACTTCCTGAGCCAGACGGTCAACGATCTGGATCGGCTCGCCCATTTCATCGGTGCCCTCGGCATAGCGTGCCCAGCTGGCCACGATGGCGGCCGAAAGGCGCACGTCGCGATCGGCGGCGAGGTTTTCGCGGACCACCGGCATGAGCCACTTGGGGATGCGATCCGAGGAGTCCGCGCAAAGCCGCGCAATCGTGTCGGCCACGTGCTCGTTGCGGTACCGCTCGATCAGCTTGTCCTGATAGGCGGCCAGGTCCACGCCGGGCAAGGCCGCCAGCGTAGGCTGCGCCTCGGTGCGCATGTAGCGCAGCAAGAATTGGGCGAAGAGCTCATTGCGTGCCGCATCATGCACCGCACGGTATCCGGCCAGATGGCCGAAATAGCACAGGCCCTGATGGGTGGCATTGAGCAGACGCAACTTCATCAGTTCAAAAGGCACCACATCTGCAACTACCTGGACTCCGACCTGCTCGAATTCCGGGCGGCCAGATACGAACTTGTCCTCCAGCGCCCACTGCACGAAGTCTTCGCACACTACCGGCCAGGCATCTTCGATGCCATAGCGCTCGGTCACGTCGCGCCGATCAGCGTCCGTGGTGACCGGGGTGATGCGGTCGACCATCGAGTTGGGAAACGGAACATTTGCCTGCACCCAGGTGCCGAATTCTGCATCCAGCGCGGTGGCGAAGGCGCCAAACATCTTATGCGCCACCTCGCCGTTGCCTTGGATGTTGTCGCAACTCATGACGGTGAAAGGCGCGAGACCACGTTCGCGGCGAAGCTTCAGCCCCGCACTGATCAGGCCGAAGGTGGTTTTCGGGTTTTCCGGATCGGCCAGATCCGCGGCGATGGCGCGGTTCTGCAGGTCGAATTCCCCGGTGACCGGGTTGACGTTGTATCCGCCCTCGGTGACGGTCAGTGACACGATGCGGATCGCCGGATCTGCCAGCTTCTCGATAGCCGCACGGGTGTCATCCGGAGCGTACAGGTAATCGACAATTGAACCGATGACCCGCACCTCACGGCTGCCGTCCGGATTCTTGACTACCAGGGTATATAGTCCGTCGCTGTCGCTGAGCGTATCGCGCATGTGCGTGTCCGAGGGCATGATTCCCATGCCGCAGATACCCCAGTCGAGGGCTCGGCCCTGGTTCATGAGCCGATCGAGATACATGGCCTGATGGGCGCGGTGGAATCCGCCGACGCCGAAGTGGACGATTCCAGCGGAAACCTTGCTGCGGTCATAGGCCGGTACCTGTACCTCTGGCGGGATTTCTGCCAGCGTCTGATTAGAGAGTTTCATGAATTCGCAGTCTCCTTATGGGGGAAATGTCAGTTGCTCAAGCGCTCGCCTTAGGCGACGCGCTGCGGGGCGGGGGTGGGAACGCCGTTGAATCCGGGTTGGGTTCCGCGCAGCAAGTGCGACATCAGCGCCGCGACCAAGTACAGCGCGGCGAACAGATACACCATTCCTGCGGCGCCCAGGGTGGTGTAGAGCAAGGCGACCAGCAACGGTCCGGCGAAGACCGCGGCACCGATGCCAAGGTTGTAGGAAGCCATCGCGGCTCCTGGATGCTCCGGCGCCAGCGAGACGGCGATGGCCGAAAGCGGCACGAACCCGGCCAAGCCGATGCCGAAGACCGCGCCGATCAGCAAGGTCAGCAGATAAGCGTGTTCGATCCCGTTGTCGACCGCCCAAGCGGGCACCAGATAGAGCCCCGCCATGGACAGCGCACAGAGCACCGCGCCGAACCAGACCACGGTCTTTGACCAGCCCAGCTTGTCGCCCAGGGCCCCGAAGAAGAGGTTGAAGGGAATATTCACCGCGTAGATCACCGTGGTCAGGATCAAGAACTGGCCTACGCTCCAGCCGAAGCGATCCACGAACAAGGCAGGGAAGAAGACCGCCATGCCATAGGTGGGCACCGAATTGATGGTGCGGGTGAGCATCACCATCAACGCCTTGCGGTCGCTCACCAACAGGCGAAGCCCGAAGCTCATGGTCTTCCACACCTGCTCCGGGTTATCCACCAGCGGGGCGCGCCCGGTTTTCTCCTTGACGCCGAGCAACGCCACCGCGGCACCGAGGACCACCAGTGCCAGCGAGATCCAAAGGGTCTGGTAATAGTTCAGCCCGAAGATTTCCAACGAGGCGGTCGCGGTCAGCGCGCCGAGCGTGGGCAGGCCGGCGCTGAAGGCCACGTAGAACCAGCCGATGGCAACCGCGAGGCGCTTGGCGTTGGCGGTTGCGGAGATCCAGACGAGGAAGCCGTAGGCGAAGAAGGGGTAGCCGAAGCCGCGCAGTCCGTAGGCGATGAAGACCAGCACCACGTTGGAGGAGTTCAGCGCGACGAGCAGGAAGAACAGCTCGAAGGCCACCCAGATTCCGGCGCCAATGAACATCACCTTGCGCGGGCCCCACAGGTCCGAGAGCGAGGCGGAAAGGAATGCGGCAATGGCCACTGCGACACCGTAGATGGTGATCAGGGTTCCGGCCAGCGGGATGGAGAAGCCGTGTTCGCCGGTCAGGTAGGGCGTGAGGATATTGGTTTCCACGCCGTCGCCGATCATGAACAGGGTCAAGCCGATGAAACCCCATAAAAGCGGGCGCGGAAGTCCCATGCGGTCTAGCAGCCCGGTGCCGCCCCTGGCTGTTGGGGGTGCACTTGGGTTCGAGGGTTCCGAGATCATGGCGCTCCTTTGCGTGGGGCATTGCTGCCGCTCGTGATTTCACTAACCTAACACCAAATAAACAAATTCAACAGGTTTTCTGTTAAATATTGTTTGGATCATGATGTTTTGAGAGTGCGAGCACAGCATCTATCATCGGAGGTGTGAGAAATGATGAACTTGCCGAAGGGAGATCCGCAGTGATGCGATCCAGTGGGCTGCCTCCGGAGAGCCGCCGCGACGAGCTGACCAGCTACGTCAATCAGGTTCACACCGCGCGCGTGGAAGCTATGGCCGACGCCTTCGGGGTCAGCGCCATGACCATCCATCGTGACCTGGACGTCCTCGCGGGCGAGGGGCGCCTCGAACGCATCCGCGGCGGCGCACGAGCGATCACCGCGCGGCTGGCCGAACGCGACGTGCGGCTGCGCCGCCATCTCAACGCGCGCACCAAGCAACGGCTCGCCCGCACCGCAGCCGAGCTCATCGAGCCCGGCGCGGTCATTGCCCTGGACGACTCCACCACCGTCGGCGAGCTGGGGCCGCATCTGGAAAGCCGCCGGCCCTCCACGGTCATTACCCACTCGCTGGCACTGATGAACACCGTGTCGGCCCAGTCGTCCATCGCCTTGGTGGGGTTGGGCGGCCAATACTATGCAGAAACCGATTCATTCCTCGGCTCGGTGGTAGTCGAGCAGGCTCAACGGCTCACCGCAGATGCGGTGTTCGTCTCGACCACCGCGGTCAAAAATCAGGCATTGCTGCACCCGGATGCCGAAGCGGCGCTGACCAAACGCGCCTTGCTGAAAACCGGTGGCCGGAAAATTTTGATCGTTGACTCAAGCAAATTTGAGGGTTCCGGGCTCTATCACGTGATGGGATTGGACGAATTCGATGACATCGTCATCGATGACCAGCTAGCTCCCGAGCTCTTGGCCCTGCTGAAGTCGCTAAACCTCAATATCCACCTCGCCGCTAGCTCACCGAAGGATTAGCCATGCCATCGACCTATGTCTTGGGAATCGACTCGTCGACTCAATCGTGCAAAGCGCTGCTCGTTGATGCGCATACCGGTGAGGTCAAAGCCTCCGGGCGCGCGCCCCACCCTGGCGGGACCCAAGTCGATCCGGCCAAGTGGATTGGGGCCCTTGAAGCCAGCACCGCAGGACTGCTCGAGCGGGCGTCCGCGCTCTCGATCGCCGGCCAGCAGCACGGCATGGTTGCCCTGGATGAGCAGGGCGCTCCGGTGCGCGCCGCCATGCTGTGGAATGACATCTCCTCCGCCGGGCAGGCGCGGGACCTGATCGGCGAGCTTGGCGGAGAGCAGGGGTGCGCGCAACTTGTAGGCAGCGTGATGGTCGCATCGCTGACCGCCTCGAAACTGCGTTGGCTGCGCGAAAACGAGCCGGAAAATGCGAACCGCACCACCCGGGTTCTGCTGCCGCACGACTACCTGACCTGGCATCTGGGCGGACGCAAGGAAGCGACCACCGACCACGGAGACGCCTCGGGCACCGGATACTACTCGACCGCGCAGCGTCGTTTCCTGCCCGAGGTGGCGCGCCGGGCACTGGGCAAGCCGGTGGCATTGCCGCGGCTCGCGGCGGCAAATGAAATAGTCGGCGAAACTTCTGCGGGCCTCAAAATTGCGGCCGGCACCGGAGACAATATGGCCGCCTCGCTGGGACTGGATCTGCAGCCCGGGGACGTGTGCGTCTCCATGGGAACCTCGGGGGTAGCCTCCGCGGTGGTGGATCACAGCGTTCACGATGGCACCGGGATGGTGAGCGGGTTTGTGGATGCCACAAATAGGTACCTGCCGCTGGCCTGCACCCTCAACGGCGCTCCGGTACTCGATTTTGGTGCCCGGCTGCTCGGTGTGGGCCAAAAAGAATTCTCTGACCTTGCGCTGGCCGCGGAGCCCGGCTCCGGGGGAGCGGTGCTGCTTCCGTACTTCGGCGGAGAACGCACCCCGAACCGGCCCGACGCGACGGGATTGATGCATGGCCTGCGTACCACGACCACCCGTGAACAGATCGCCCGTGCCTACGTTGAAGGATTGCTGTGCTCCATGAAGGACGCGGTCGCTGCCCTCGAAGAAGCCACCGGCATAGCAACCCGGCGAATCCTGCTGATCGGCGGTGGCGCGCAGTCCGAAGCGGTGCGCCGCATCGCGCCGCAGATCTTTGGCGTCGCGGTAGATGTTCCGCAGACTGCCGAATATGTGGCGTTGGGTGCCGCGCGGCAGGCCGCCTGGGCGCTGAGCGGAGAAAAAGAACCACCGGTCTGGAACGTCGCGGCGTCCACCCGCTATCAGGGTGAACCGCGCCCCGAGATCTATGCGCGCTATGTGGATACCCGGGATGCAACCGCGGGGTGGAACTAACCGGAGGCCACGGCCGCATTTGGGCCCTTTGCGGCGTAGGCCGGGCGTCGTTTGTGCAGCGCCAGGTAGCACAGGGTGCCTCCTGCGATACCCCAGAAGGGCGAGACGATGCCCAGCGGCGCCACCCCGGACGCGGTGATGATCAGGGTGCAGACCGCGGCCTCCGCCGCTCCGCTGGCCGGGCCGTCAAACATATCCTGCATCGATCCCTGCATGGCCGGAAGCAGGGCCACGCCCGCGACAGCGATGACCAGCTCGGCCGGGACCGCCGCAAAAAGCTGCAAAAAAGTCTGGCTGAACAGCCCGAAGAAGATGAAAAACGCACCGCAAGAAATGCCCGCGACGTAGCGTCGCGCCGGATCCCGGTGGGCTTGGGCGGAGGTGCAGATCCCTGCGGTAATTGCTGCAAGGTTGATCGCATGCGAGCCGAAGGGTGCGAAAAGGACGCTCGCAAGCGAGCCCCCGCTGAGCAGGAGCCGATCATTTGGCCGGTAATTGCTGCTGCGAAGCATGGTCAGGCCCGGGCCGTTTTGTCCTGCCATGGTCACGATCAGCAGCGGAAGGGAAATGCCCATGATGGCGGAGAGCGAAAATGCCGGAACCGTGAATACCGGAGAGGTGAGCATGAACGATAGCGGTGCGTTCGAAATCTGGCCAGAACCTGCCGCAAGCGCGATGCCGGCGCAGAGCGCTACCGGGACCGCATAGCCCGGCGACCAGCGGCGGGCCAAGAAGTAGGCGGCCACTAGGCCGCCGGCGATCAGCGGCGAATCAAGGACCGCCTGAACCACCTCCATCACAAAGGGCAGCAGCACCCCGGCGAGAACCGCGGCCAAGACCGGTTTTGGCACGCGGGCCAGCAGCCATCCCAGTAACCCGCTGAGGCTCAAGAGCAGCCCAAGCAGCCCGGCAACGATATACGCGCCGATGGCTTCGGAATAGCTGTAGTCGCCGAGGACCGTCAGCAAGAGGGCGGCTCCCGGCACGGACCATGCGACGATAATTGGTTGGCGGGTGAACAGGCTGAGCAGCAAGCCGGTGATTCCGCTGCCGACCGAGACCGCCCATACCCAGGAACTGCTCTGCGCCTCGCTGAGCCCGGCGCGCTGTGCTGCTTGCAGTATCACCAGCATCGGGCCGGCGTACGACACGGCCATGGCGATGAATCCGGCGCAGATTGCGGAGAAGGAAATGTCATTTCCGAGCCTGCGCAACCCACGCGGTTGGACCGCTTTTTCTTCTGGCATGACCTGGCTCCCGTTTCGCTGACCGCAACGTCTGCCCACGTTACGCAGGTCACAGGTGAACGACAAATACTTAAAATACCGCCATTGATATGCAAAAACTCATGGTTCCGATGCCTAGGCTAAGCCTAGGCAGATGCCTAGTGTGACGGCGCGCACAGCCTGACAGGATTGAGTTCTTGAATGGCCGCCTCGAGCGGTTGCGCCCTCCCGGGCCCCATATGAAGGATGGAGCAAAGCACATCATGACCGAGACTTTGAACGCCGTATCAGAGGTGCTCGACAACGCGCTTGTCGACAGCCCAGAGACCGGCGTATACCGTACCAACCGAAACATTTTCACCGACGAAGAAGTTTTCGAGCTGGAAATGAAGCACATCTGGGAGGGCAACTGGGTTTACCTGGCCCACGAATCCCAGATCCCCAACATTGGTGACTACTTCACCACCAACATCGGCCGTCAGCCGATCATCATTTCGCGCAATAAGCAGGATGAGCTGAACGCCATCATCAACGCGTGCAGCCACCGCGGCGCGATGCTCTGCCGCCGCAAGACCGATAACCGCACCACCTTCACTTGCCCGTTCCACGGTTGGACCTTCAACAACTCGGGCAAGCTGCTCAAGGTCAAGGATTCCCGTGGCGCCGGCTACCCGGAGCAGTTCAACAAGGACGGCTCGCACGATCTGACCAAGGTCGCCCGTTTCGAGAACTACCGCGGCTTCCTCTTCGGCTCGCTGAACGCCGACGTCCTACCCCTTCAAGAGCACCTGGGCGAAGCGGCGAAGATCATCGACATGATCGTGGACCAGTCCGAGGAAGGCCTCGAGGTGCTGCGCGGCTCCTCCACCTACACCTACGACGGCAACTGGAAGCTGCAGGCGGAAAACGGCGCCGACGGCTACCATGTCTCGGCGACCCACTGGAACTACGCCGCCACCCAGGCCCGGCGCAGCGCCGGCGAATCGACCAACGACACCAAGACCATGGATGCCGGCGGCTGGGACAAGCAGGAAGGCGGCTTCTACTCATTCGACAACGGCCACCTGCTGCTGTGGACCGAATGGCTGGACGCCGCAAACCGTCCGCTGGCCGAGAAGCGCGATGAGCTGGTCGCCAAATACGGCGAGGCCAAGGCCGACTGGATGATCGGTGTCTCGCGCAACCTCTGCCTGTACCCGAACGTGTACCTGATGGACCAGTTCTCCTCGCAGATCCGCGTGTTCCGCCCGGTGGCCGTGGACAAGACCGAGGTCACCATCTACTGCATCGCACCCAAGGGCGAGTCCGACACCGCACGCGCCAACCGCATCCGCCAGTACGAGGACTTCTTCAACGCCTCGGGCATGGCCACCCCGGATGACCTGGAAGAATTCCGCTCCTGCCAGAAGACCTACATGGCCACCGCGGCCAAGTGGAACGACATGAGCCGCGGCTCGGCGCACCAGATCACCGGCGCCGACGAGAACGCGAAGAAGATCGGCCTGGAGCCCATCGCCTCCGGTGCGCGCACCGAGGACGAGGGCCTGTACCCGATCCAGCATGGCTACTGGCTGGACACCATGCGCAAGGCGCTGGCCACCGAACTCGAAACCAAGAACTAAGGCCGAAGGGAAAGCCACATGAGCACCATTGCATTGACCGAGGCCAAAACCAGCAACGGCACCGTCACCACCGGGGACGTCGAGCAGTTCCTCTACCAGGAAGCCCGCTTCCTGGATGACCGCGACTTCGACCGCTGGATCGACTGCTACCACCCGGAGGCGACCTTCTGGATGCCGGCATGGGCCGATGACGACAAGCTCACCGAGGACCCGCAGCGCGAGATCTCGCTGATCTACTACGCAAACCGCGGTGGCCTGGAAGACCGCGTCTTCCGCATCAAGACCGACCGCTCCTCGGCCACCAGCCTGCCGGAGCCGCGCACCGGGCACAACATCACCAACGTGGAGATCGTTGCCGTGGATGGCGACAAGGTTGAGGTCCGCTTCAACTGGTTCACGCTGTACTACCGCTACCAGAACGTCGACACCTACTTCGGCAACTCCTTCTACACCATCGACTACTCCGGCACCCAGCCGGTGATCACCGCGAAGAAGGTAGTGCTGAAGAACGACTTCATCCACCACGTGGTGGATATCTACCACATCTAATTCGGCCGCATTAGCCAAGCCGACCTGCGCTGCGCCGGGCGTCAGCCCGGCGCAGCGCAGCAAAGAACTTACTGCTGCCCCACCAGCACAATTTTGAAATGAGCACCCTTATGACTTACCAGGTCGCCTTAGCTTTTGAAGACGGGATCACCCGCTTCATTAAAGTAGGCCCCCGCGAAACCGTCGCCGATGCCTCCTACAAGGCCCGGATCAACATCCCCCTTGACTGCCGCGACGGCGCCTGCGGCACCTGCAAGTCCTTCTGCGAATCGGGCAAATTCGACGGCGGCGACTACATCGAGGAAGCGCTGACCGACGACGAAGCCGAAAAGGGATTCTGCCTGCCCTGCCAGATGGTCCCCGAATCCGACCTCGTGCTGCAGATCCCGACCACCTCGGATGTGGCCAAGACCGCCGCGACCGCCTTCGAGTCGACGCTGACCGAGATCCGCCGCATCTCCGAGACCACCTACGCCTTCAGCCTAGAGGTCGACAAGCGCGAAGAGTTGTCCTTCCTGCCCGGCCAGTACGTGAACATCGAGGTTCCCGGATCCGGCGGCCAGACCCGCTCGTACTCCTTCAGCTCGGGACCAGAGGTCCAGACCGTCTCCTTCCTGATCCGCATCACCGACGGCGGGCTGATGTCCACCTACATGCGCGATACCGCGCAGGTCGGGGACCGGCTCACCTTCACCGGCCCGATGGGCAGCTTCTTCCTGCGCGAACCCAAGCGCCAGTCGCTGCTGCTGGCCGGCGGCACCGGGCTGGCCCCGCTGCTGTCCATCCTGGAAAAGCTGGTCGGCATGGAAAACCCGCACCCGGTCCACCTGATCTACGGCGTGAACACCGATACCGATCTGGTCGAGCTGGACGTGCTCGAAGCCTATACCTCGCGTATCGCGGGCTTCAGCTTCGATACCGTGGTCGGCGACCCGAACAGCGCCGCGGAAAAGAAGGGTTATGTCACCAACCACTTCGAGCCGCAGCACCTGGCCGAGGGCGACGTGGACATCTACCTCTGCGGTCCGCCACCGATGGTTGAGGGCGTGCGCCGCCACCTGGACGGCGAAGGAATCAAGCCGCAGAACTTCTACTTCGAGAAGTTCGCCCTGGCCGTCGTGCCGGAGGCCGCACCGGCAGCGGAAGCCGCGGCGCCGGTGGCCGAGGCCGCCGAGGCGCCAGCAGCCGGCTACGAAATCGGCGAGGAGCACGCAACCTTCGGCGCCCAGTTCGATGCCCGCATGGCCCTTGAACTGGCAATTGTGGAACTGACCATGGGCAAGCTGACCGACGGCCAGCTAGGTGAATTCAAGGTCCTCGCGGAGCTTGCGGGCAAGACCCTGGACGGCGAGAAGTTCGTCAACGCCGCCGAATTCACCGTCACCAACGATGCCTTCCATGAGTTCCTGTTCACCTGCGTCGGCAACGAGCACCTGCTCCAGGCCTACACCCGCCTGGAGGTTCCGGCGCTCATGGCAAAGGTGCTGCGCCAGGAGCACTGGATCGACGGTGCGGTGGACGCCGACCACTTCGCCATCGTCACGGCCTTCGAGCAGCAGGACATCGCGGCGGCCCGGGCGGCGATCATCTCGCACAACGAGCACGCCAAGGCCACCATGGCCGCGGCCTCGCAGGAACAAAGCTAGTGAGCGCGGACAACGCCCCGGCCAACGAGACCGCAGCCGCCGGATTGCCCGAGTCCTTCCACCCCGGGCGCTTCGCCGGCCAGGTCGTCATGGTCACCGGCGCTGCCCAAGGCATCGGCAGGTCCGTGGCCCGGCGCATCGCCGCCGAGGGAGGGGAACTGGTTCTGGTTGACCGCGCCGGGCTGATCCACGACGTCGCCGAGGGCTTGCGCGCCCACGGCGCGAATGCGCTGAGCGTGACCGCAGACCTCGAAACCTACGCGGGTGCGCTGGCGGCGGTGACCGCGGCAATGGATGAATTCGGCCGGATCGATGTGCTCATCAACAACGTCGGCGGGACCATCTGGGCCAAGCCGTACGAGCACTACGCGCCGGAAGAAATCAGCAAGGAAATCCAGCGTTCGCTCTTCCCGACCCTGTGGATGTGCCGTGCGGCCTTCGAGGAAATGGTCAAGGCAGGGTCCGGCACCATCGTGAACGTTTCCTCGGTGGCCACCCGCGGGGTGAACCGGGTGCCCTATGCGGCGGCCAAGGGCGGGGTCAAGGCGATCACCTCGGCCCTGGCCATGGAAGGGGCCGCCCACGGAATCCGTGTGGTGGCTACCGCCCCGGGCGGCACCGAAGCCCCTGAGCGGGTAGTCAAGCGCGGCCCGGCGCCCACCGGCGAGCAGGAAAAAGCCTGGTACCAGAGCATTGTGGACCAGACGGTCGATTCCACGTTGCTCAAGCGCTACGGAACCCTGGACGAACAGTCCGCGCCGATTGTGTTCTTGGCCTCTGACGAAGCCTCCTACATCACCGGCGCCACCCTGGCGGTGGCCGGCGGAGACCTCGGCTAGCCAACGCGCCAGAAATCAATGATCGCTTGCAGGCGGCGGGATCCCCGCCGCCTGTGTGCCCTCCAAAACCCGCCGCCCGACGATCTTTCGGGCCACGGTTCCCACGCCGCGCCCTCGCGCCGCGGTATTTCCCAGTGCCTCGATACCCGCACGATGACGTGCGCCCGGGCCAATGAAAATGGAGCAACTCGTGAAAACTTCGGAAGCAAGCAGCAACAGGAAACAGCAAAGCACGGTCCGCTGGGTCGTGGCCATCGCCACCATGGCGCTGATCTTCGACGGATATGACCTGGTCGTCTACGGAACCATCGTTCCGCTGCTGCTGGGCGATCCGACGCAGCTCGGAGAGGTCACCCCGACCACCGCCGGCGCGCTGGGCAGCTGGGCCTTGGCCGGCATGATGGTCGGCGCGCTGGTTGCCGGCGCCATCGGCGACTACCTGGGCCGGCGCAAGATCATGATCACCGGAATCATCTGGTTCTCCGTGGCCATGGGCCTGACGGCCCTGACCAACGACGTCACCGCCTTCGGCGCCCTGCGCTTCGCCACCGGAATCGGGGTGGGCGCACTGGTGGCCACCGCCGGCGCGGTGGTCGCCGAGTTCGCCCCCAAGGGCAAGCGCAATTTCTACAACGCGATCGTCTACTCCGGTGTTCCCGTAGGCGGCGTACTGGCCTCCCTGCTGGCCATCATCCTGCTCGACGCCATCGGCTGGCGCGGACTGTTCCTGATCGGCGCGACGCCGTTGCTCTTCCTGCTCCCGATGGCCCTGGTCAAGCTCCCCGAATCCCCCGAATGGCTGATGGCCCGCGGCCGCACCGCGGAAGCCGAACGCGTCTCGATCCGCACCGGTGTCCCGATTCACGTGCTGGTACCCGTTGCCGGAAAAGCCGAAGCCGCGCCCGCAGAGAACAAGATCGGGTTCCGTGCGCTGGCCTCCAAGAAGTACGCGTTCCCGACCCTGCTGCTCGGATTCATGAGCTTCACCGGCCTGATGCTGACCTATGGGCTGAACACCTGGTTGCCGCAGATCATGTCGCAGTTCGGCTATGGCAAGGACTTCGCGCTCACCTTCCTGCTGGTCTTCAACGCCGGCGCGATCTTCGGCGGGCTGATCGCCTCCGTTGGCGCCGACCGGTTCGGCGTGAAGCGCACCGTGTTCACCACCTTCTTCCTCGCCGCTCTCGCCATGGTGCTGCTGACCATGCACCTGCCGCTGGGCATCCTGCTGGCGCTGGTTGCCGTGGCCGGCGTCGGAACCATCGGCACCCAGGTGCTGATCTACGGATTTGTGTCTAATTTCTACAACAGCGCCGCCCGCGGCGCCGGGGTGGCCTGGTGCGCCGGGTTCGGCCGTTTGGGCGGCATCTTCGGACCGTTGTTCGGCGGGCTGCTGATGGCGGCAGGTGTGGAAAACCATGTTGCTTTCTATGTCTTCTCCGGGGTTGCTATCGTTGGTGCATTGATCACCCTCGGCGTTCCGCTGCGCAATTCCGAGATCACCGCCAAGCTGCGGCCCGCGCGGGTCGAACTCGCAACCGCGGACGCAGAGAAGTAGAGACGGATCGAGAAACAACTCGGCAACGCTGAAAGGTCGGTGAACGCATAAATGAGTCAACTAGTTGCCCAGGATGCGCTCGCCGACCTGCTGCGTGAAGTGCAGCAGCAGCGCAGCGCCCTGGCCGTCCTGCAAGGACCGCAAGGAAGCGGCAAAAGCACCGTGATAAAGCAACTGCTGCGTCGTTCCAACATGGCCTCGGTTACCGTAGTCACCGCCTCGCGCTGGGAATCCAGGCACCCCGGCGCGGCTCTGGGACCACTGCTGGAACGCGGCAAGCCCGGGCCAAGCGAAGATCTTGGCCCCGCGTTGCTGGAATACCTGCGCGCGGACCAGGAGCAAACCCGGGTGCTGGTCATCGAAAATGCGCAATGGGCAGATGCCGCAAGCTTCGAGGCGGTGCGCTACGCCTGGCGCCGGTTGCAGACCGAACGCGTACTTATCGTCCTGGTCCTGCGCGACCAAGACATCGCGATGCTTCCCGCCGAAACACGTGAGCTCTTGGGCGACACCGATCTAAAGGTCCTGCACGTTGACGTGCCGACGGCAGCCCAGGCCCGCGAAATCGTCTCTACCCGGCTGGGAATCGAGCTGCCGTCCATGGCGGCCGAGCATCTGATGCGCTACACACAAGGCAATCTGCATGCGGTTCTCGAATTGGCACAGGAAAACCCGGAACAAAGCTGGGAACAATGGGATCGTTGGCCGCCGGCGCCGCGAGCATTGTCGCTGCATATCAAGCAGCTGCTCGACGAATTGGAGCCGCGCGCCCGCGGGCTTGTTGAGGCGGCCGCTGTGCTTGGACGCCAAGCTCGGATTGACCTCATTGTCAGGCTTGCCAAGGAAGACTCCCCGCTGGCCTACATCCAGCAGATTGTTGATGCCTCGCTGGCGCGAACCCAGGGGCATAGCGGCAAGGTGCGGCTGGGTTTTGACAGCGAGCTGACCCAGATGGCCGTCTATCATCAGATTCCGTTGAGCGCCCGCATTCGGCTGCACGCGGCAGCTGCCGAGATTGCCGAAGACCGCGGGGTCGTATTGGGCCATCGAGCCGACGCGAGCCTCTTGCCGGATATCGGGCTTTCGCGCGAATTGGAGGCCTACGCGGTGGCCCAGGGGCAGCGCGGTGAGTGGTCCTCGGCCGCAACCGCATTCTTCCGCGCCATGCATTTGACACCTGAGCCCGCGCAACGCGAGGCATTGCTGCTCAAGGCGGTAGACGCGGTGGTTGCCGCCGGAGAGATTCCGCGGGCGCTGACCTTTTCCCACCAGCTGGCAAGTTTGGGAAGCAGCGCCGAACGCGACGTGCTTTCGGGGTACATTGCCATCCTCCAGGGCCGGGCGCAGACCGCTAACCGCTGGTTGACCAGCGCCTGGCAGAGTGCGGTGCGCCTGCAGCTCGGCGACACGATGGCGGTTATTTCGCAACGCCGCGTGCTGCATTCCCTGTGCCAGCTCGAGGGCGCAAAAATTCTTGAATGGGCCGAACAATCACTGCGCCTGGCGCAGGCAGGCAGCCCGCAGGCCATCGAAAGCGCAGCCATCCAGGGCCTTGGCCTGGCGATGATGGGCCGCAGGGAGGAAGGCGAACGGGTATTGCTCGAGTTGCTGGGCAAGCTTCCCACCGGCGCCCAGCGGCAACGCGCCGAGATGTCCCTCGGCTGGGTGTATTTGGCAAGCGGGCGGATCGAGCTGGCCCGCCACGAACTGGCGGCAGCCAGTTCCACCGACTTCAGCGAGGGCTCGCTGCGAATCTCGTTGTGGGCCAAGGCCTGGCTGGCCCGCGCCGAATTCCTCGTGGGCGACTGGGACCAGGCGCTGGAGACGGTCCGTGGGGCGCAAGCGATCCAGGAACGCTTCGGGATTCAGGTGCAGCGACCGCTGATCCAGTACACGGCGGTGCAGATTCATGCGCTGCGGGGAAACACGGAACTTGTCGAGGTCCACCTGGCCAAATCGTGGGTGCGAGTGGGCAGCTACCAGGTGATGGAGGTGCCGTATCGCATGGCGCGGGCCGAAGCCGCGCGCGCCCAGGCCAATCACGAGGAAGTGCTGCTGGCCCTGGAACCCATACTTCGCCTTGACCGCAGCCAGGGCATCGACGAGCCAGGCTTCTGGACTTGGCAAGACATGTATGCCGAAGCGCTGATTCGCAGCGAGCGGCTGGAGGAAGCCGAAGAATTCATCGCCCCCTTGCTGGATGCCGCGATGAAGGCCGGGCACAATAACGGCATCGGCGCCTTCCTCGGGGTGCGCGGCATGCTGTTGGCGGCCTTGGGGGACATCGATGCGGCGCGAGAAGTCTTCGAGCAGGCGCTGCTTCGCCTCCAGGGCGTTGGCACCGCCTATCACCGGGCACGGATCGATTTTGCCTACGGGCAGTGCTTGCGGCGCGCGGGAAAGCGGGCGGACTGCGTTGCCCCGCTAACCCGGGCGCTGTCGATCTTCACGCATCTGGATGCCACCGTCTACGTTGAACGCTGCACCCGCGAACTGCAGGCGAGCGGCATTGGCATGGCGCGCCGTGAACCGATGGACTGGTCGACGCTGACCGCTCAGGAACAGGCGGTCGCCAAGCTCGTCTGCGAGGGCGCAAGCAACCGCCGAGTGGCCGAGGAGCTGTTTGTCAGCACCAAGACGGTGCAATATCACCTGACAAAAATCTACGCGAAGCTTGCGGTATCCACGCGGACCGAACTTGCCGCGCTGACTCGCGAGGGTTTTGAGCACTAGGTTGCCCGTCGCAAGGCACGGCAGCAATCGGCGAGAATAGTTTCATGCCAAAGCTCATCGACATCGTCACCTTTCACGAACCGCCTGTTCCTGCCGGGCAATCGGCGTACCTTCCGGGGGCCGGCCCATCACCGGAGATTGAGATAGCCGAGTGGAACGATGCCTGGCCGGAGCAGTTCCAGCTGCTTGCCGAACGGGTCCGGGAGGCCCTTGGCTGGCGGGCATTGGCTATCGAACATGTTGGTTCGACCTCGGTACGCGGACTCCCGGCCAAGCCAATTATCGACATTGATCTGATCGTGGCCGATCCAAATGACGAGCGTTCGTATGTTCCCGCGCTTCAGCGCGCGGGTTTCGAGCTGCGGGTGCGGGAACCTTGGTGGTTTGGGCATCGGTTCCTGCGCCACGTCGACCCGGCCTGCAATCTCCACGTTTTCGGCTTTGACAGTCCCGAGACGATCAAGCATCGGATCTTCCGCGATTGGCTCCGAGCGAACTCAAGCGATCGGGAACTCTACGCCAATGCCAAGCAAAAAGCGTCAGACTTGTCACGGGATGCCGGCGAGCACTCCATGCAGTACAACGCACGCAAGGAAGCGGTCATCAGAGAGATCTACCAACGGGCGTTTATCGCCATGGGGCTCATCGAGGCTCCGCCTGGGCAATAATCGCGGCTACCGGGCACCGGGTGCGTGCGCGCTACTGGAGCGGCAACCGCAGAGAATCCTTAGTCGTTCTCGGGCATCCAGCCGGTCCAGGCCCAGTGGTTCTGGGGTTCCCGAGTGCCGGTAGCGGGCCATGCAACGGTTCCGGACTGGAATTCTACGGCAGGGTTGAGCAGTGTTGAGGCAGTCATGATGCGCTCCCATGGGTCGTTTGCTGCAGGGGTGGATCCGAAGGCGTGCGGTCTTTCTGCCGAGGCGTTGACCAGGGCGGCAAGCGCAACGTTCGTTGTACGACAACGGCGGGGTGCCCAGCAGTGTTGCCGGGAGCCCCGCCGTGAGGTGGCGCTAAGACCTACTTGACTGGGTCAAGCACGAAATCGTAGGTGACCTGCTTGCCGTCGCCGGACTGCGCTGGCTGCAGGTCGAGCATCAATTCTGGCTTCACCGCGGTGGCGATGTCGTCATCGTTGTGCGCGTCGCCCGGGAAGTACAGCTGCGCGGTGAGCAGCTCGTGGCCCTCGGCCGAGACCTTCAGGTGCAGGTGGGCCGGACGCCAGGCGTGCCAACCGGCGGCGGCGATCAGCTGGCCGCAGGCGCCATCGGTAGGGATCTGGTACGGGGCTGGCTGCATGGTGTTGATCTGGAAGTTGCCTTCCGCATCGGCGATGAAGCTGCCGCGCAGGTTCCACTCCGGGATGCCTGGAGCGAACTGCGAGTAGAAGCCTTCTTCATCTGCGTGCCACAGCTCGATCTTCGCGTTCTTCAGCGCGCTGCCGTCGGTGGAGCGGACCTGGCCCTGGAAGAGCAGGCTGGTGCCCTTCTCGTCTTCGCGCATCGCGATGGTGGCAGGGGAAGCCTGCTCCGGTGCATTTGGCACGTAGTAAGGTCCCTCGATGGAACCCTTGTTGCCTTCGCGGTGGTCGGTAGCGACCTCTTCCACCGAGTGCTCCAGCCACACGTCCAGGAACAGCGGCCATTCGCCATCGTCGCCGACCTTGATCAGCCAAGCCTTCAGGGCGTTGAACTCGTCGTAGCTCACGCGCTCTTCGAGGATGATGTCGTTTGCGGCCTTGACTAGCTTGCTCGCCAAGAGGTTCACGCGCTCAACGGACGTCTCGATCGCGGCGAGCTTGCCGGAGCTGCGGAAGCTGTCGGTAGCGGCATTGCCTGACTTGGCTGCTGTTGCGTCTGCTGGAGTTTCGGCGGTCATGATGACTCCCTTGTCTTTGTGTGGTGTGGCTGCTGGGGATTCATATTGTGACCCCCATCATCCTGTGCGATTGATATTCAATGTAGTGCAGGGTCTATAGCGAGTAAAATACTTATTTCCCGCACACTGAGACTGTTTGCCTATCAATACTTGTGAGCTGGCGTACGGGCCGGCGGTAGGCTCTCAAAAAGCCTCTAGCTCAGTGAATTCGGGTGTTTTGCCAGCGGAGTGACCTTGATTTTCATGTGCGCGTACATCGGGAAGCCGCTGAGGATCTGGTGAAGCTCGTCATTTGACTCGACGTTGAACAGCGAGTGGTTCGCGTACTCTCCGACGATGCGCCACAGGCCTTGCATCTTGCCGCTTTGCTGCAGCTGTGCCGAATAGGCCTTCTCGCGGACCTGGAAGTCGGTGACTTCTTCGGCCGTGAGGTATGCCGGGAAAGTTACGTCCATACGTGCAAGGAACAACATGGGTTCTCCTAAAAATCGGGTGGGGTACTGCTAGTCCTGGCGGTAGTGCGCCAGCTTGGTTTCGTCGATGGCGGCACCGACGCCTGGAACGTTGCGCACCGAAATGCGGCCATCCTTGATAACCAGCGGATCGGCAAGCAGGTCATCGGTCATGTCCAGGAAGTTTGACAGCTCGCCGGCCTTGCGGGTGGTCGCTTGGTGGGCGGCGCCGAAGGTGACGGTGGCCAGCGAACCGACCTGCGTATCTATCTGGTTGCCCATGGTGACGTCCACGCCCAACCCGGTGCACAGGCCCAGGATCTCGGTGGCTTCGGTGAAGCCCGAGCGTGCGGTTTTGATGCAGATCGCATTGGCGCCGCCAGAGAGCAGCTCGCGCGAGACATCACCGGCGGTTGGTACCGATTCATCGGCGACAATCGGGATCGGGGAGTGCTCGACGAGGCGGCGCCGGCTCATGGCTTCCTTGGCGTCGCAAGGTTCTTCGAGCATCGTCAGCCCGAGCCCCTCGGTCTGACGCAGAACTTCCATGGCCTCGTTGGCGGTCCATCCGCGGTTTGCGTCGAGGTAAATCTCAACGTTTTCGCCCAAGCCCTCGCGCAAAACCCGGCAAGCCTCGATATCCAGCGCCAAGGGGCGTCGCCCCACCTTGAGCTTGAAGGTGGTGATTCCGTACTCTTCGCCGAAGCGCAGCGCTTCGTCGAGCAAATCCTGGGCCGGGCGGAAACCAAGCATGTGCGAGACCCGCATCGAATCGGTGAAGCCGCCCAGGAGCTTGTGCACCGGGGTATTGGCGGCCTGGCCGATGGCGTCCCAGATGGCGATGTCCAGCGCGCCCTTGGCCACCTGGTTGTGGATGGTGCGCTCCATGACCTGGCGGATCTTTTCCCGGTCGAAGATGTCCAACCCGATCACCTGGGGGCCGAAGATGTCCTGCACGATAGTGCGGATCGAGGTCTGGGTTTCACCGTAGGTATACGGGCGAGGCGGCGCGTCGGCGGTGCCGATGATCCCCTCGTCGGTGTGCACGCGAACCAGCACGTGGTCCGCCGTATGTACCTCGCCGCTGGCGAAACGCAAGGGATGGGTATAGGGGATTGCGTAGGGAATCGCTTCGATGCGCGCAATTTTCATTCGGAATTTCCTTCCACGGAGGTCAAGGCGGTGCAAAGTTTCAAGAAGTTCTGGACCAGGGGCGCCTGATTGCCGGCCTTCCACGCCACCGCAAGATCCACGGCCGGTGCGTTGCGCAGCGGACGGAAGACGATCCGTTCACTGTGCGGCAGGTAATTGGAGGTCGGAACCATGCCGATTCCCAGGCCCGCCGCGATGAAGGTGAGCAAGGTCGAGGTTTCGCGGGCCACCTGCGCGGTGCGCGGGATGAACCCGGCATTGCGGCAGGTCTCAACGAAGATGGTGTTGACCGCCGAAGCGGTGGGATAGCAGATGAAGTCCTCGGTGCGCAGTTCGGCGATATCGATCTCTTCGTGCGAAGCCAGCCGGTGCCCGGCCGGCAGGGCGACGGCGAGCAGGTCCTTCTCCAGCAGGGAGTATTCGACCTCCTCGTTGTGCACAGGAGGGCGCAAGATCGCGATATCGAGCCGGCCTTCGGCGAGGGCTTCTTCCATTTCCGGGGTGAGCATTTCCCCCTGGACGTTCAACTGCAGCCCCGGCATGTGCTCGCTGGTCGCGGCAATGACCTGCGGCATGATGCGGTAGGTGGCGCTGCCGGTGGAGCCCAAGCGCAACACGCCGCTGGCCCCGGCGCCCACGGTGCGCACGTCACGAGCCAGCTGCTGGTGCTCTTCGAGCAGCGCCCGGGCGCGGGTGAGCAGGAGCTCTCCGGCAGGGGTGAGATCCACCTTGCGGGTGGTGCGGATGAAAAGCTGGGTCCCCAGTTGCTCTTCGAGCTGCTTGATCTGCTGCGAGAGCGGGGGCTGGGCCATATGCAGCCGTTCGGCAGCGCGGCCGAAATGGCGTTCTTCGGCAACTGCGACGAAGTAGCGTAAAAGTCTGGTTTCCATGGATGCTCCGATCGTCGATCCGCGCTGAAGGCTGTAGCGACGTTCATGGCAACTCTAGCCAGCCGGTTCGATAGTGAGAAATACTTATTCAACAGTTATTGAGACTGCTTGAATACTAATCTCTCGTCGACCCGATGGAAAGATGCATCGATGCGTGTGACGAAGGGAAGAATTGGCAGGTCAGCTTGAAAAAGCCAAAATCAGCTCTCCGGCAGAGAAAATGACCACCCCGGCCAGCGCACCAATCACGGTTCCATTGATTCGAATGAACTGCAGATCCCGGCCCACCTGCAGCTCGAGTTTCTCGCTGGCCTCGGCAGGATCCCAAGCCTGGACCGTGTCGCTGACCAATCCGGCCAGCGCCGCCCCATGCCGTGCAACTAGCGCGGCAACGCCATCGATGGCCCGGCCCTCCAAATTTGCGCGCAGCAGCGTATCGCTTTGCAGCCGCCCGCCAAAGGTGGCGATCGCCGAACGGAGCGCGGTGCGCAAGGGCGAGGCCGGGTCCTGCAGGGAATCGATCAGCCCGGCCTTCAGCGAAGCCCAGCCACGTATTGCCAGCTCACGCAGCTGTTGATCGCCGAGCAGCGAGTGCTTGAATCCCTCAACCTTGGCGATGGTTTCCGGATCGTGCTGCATTGCCACGGTGAATTCCGCCAACCAGCCGGTGAGCGCCAGCCGCAGCGGATGGCGCTTATTTCCGGCCACCGCGAAAAGCAATCCACGCAATTCCTGATGAACCTTTTGCGCCAGCATCTCGTCGACCAAACGCGGAACCCATGAGGGGGAGCGCCCGGAAACTACCTCGAGGAAAACCTCCGGATGCTCCGCCACCCAGGAACCTGCCCGCTCCGCGAGCAATTCGACCGCGGCCTCATGGTGCCCGTCGTCTATGAGTTTCTGGCCGAGCGTGCCTAAGGTCGTGGACCATTCGGGAGCGACCATGTAATCGGTGGCCAGCACCTGCAGCACCGTGAGCACCTGCTCATCGTCCAAGGACTTCAAGGCACCGATCGCCGCGGCGGAAACCTGTGCCGTCGTGGCTTCGGCTCCCTTGCCGCTGGAGAGGTATCCGCCCGCGCGCAGGCCCAGGCCCGCCTGGCGCAATTTGGCTGAGATGACCTCCGGAGTGAGGAAATTTTGCTGGACGAAGTCGCCTAGCGAGGCGCCCAGCTCGGCCTTCTTCCGTTGAATCAAGTTGGTATGCGGGATCTTCAGGCCGAGGGGATGCCGGAAAAGCGCGGTCACCGCAAACCAATCGGCGACGGCGCCCACCATGCCGCCCTCTGCGGCCGCCTTCAGGTAACTAAGCCCGGGGACAAGCTCCTGGAACAGCACGCTGATGATGAACAGGGCGCACATCAACAAGAAGAGCAGGGTAGCTACTCGTTTCATCCCTCGTAGGTCTTCGGCGCGCTGATCGAGAAGTTCTGGCATGCGCCCCACTTTACCCAGTGCGCGGCACGGCATTAATCACGTATGCGACAGCGGCAAACCAGTAGCGTAGGAGTTATGGACACGTTCTTTTACGCTCATCGCGGCAGTTCGCACAGATATGCCGAAAATACCCGTGCCGCCTATCTGCAGGCGATGGATGAGGGAGCTGACGGCATCGAATGCGACGTGCATCTGAGTCGGGATGGTGTAGTGGTCTGCCACCACGATCCGACCGTGGACCGCACCTCGGATACCACCGGAGAGTTGGCCGGATACACGCTTGGCGAACTGCGATCCATGGACTTTTCCTCCTACCTGCCGGTAGCGGTTCCCGCGGAGTATGGGGCAGAAAATGAACAGCTGCTGAGCCTTGGCGAACTCCTTGAGCTCATCGACGAACGCGGCATCGGCATCGGGCTGGCCGTAGAGCTCAAGCATCCGAGCCCCTTTGGCCACCTGCTGGAGGAGGAAACGCTGAAGGTGCTTGCCGCCTTTGGGTTCGACCCGCAAACCGGCAAAGCCGGTCGGAGGGGGCAGATCCAGGTGACGCTGATGAGCTTCGAGCCGGACTGCCTCCGGTTCCTCTCGCGCACGGTCAACCGTGCACAGCTCTGCCAGCTGATGACCGAGATCGATCCGCAATACGTCACCGAGCTGATGGCCGGCGGGCAGACCGGACGCGCGGCAGTCTATGAGGTCATGCGCCGTTCGGTGGCCGAGGGCATCGAACTCATCGACGCCGGTGGCGCCGGTATTATTGGCCCTGGCATCGCCTGGGTCCGAGCCAACGAGCCGTTGGTGCACGGGTGGCTGGAGCGTGGATTGACCGCCCGGATCTGGACGGTTGACCGCCCCGCCGACGCGCAGTACCTGATCAACATGGGCGTCACCCAAATTACCAGCAACCGCCCGGCAGAGCTCCGGCAGGAACTAGAGCAATCATGAGCACCGAAACAACCGCTACGCAGCATAACCTGTATCTCCACGACTCCTACGTCTTCACCGCCCAAGCCACGGTCATCGCCACGGGCAGCGACGAGACGGGGGACTGGATTGCGCTGAGCCCCAATATCTTCCACCCGCGCGGCGGCGGGCAGCCGGAGGACCGCGGCTCGGTCAACGGCGTTGGGGTCGATGTGGGCCGCTCGGCAAGCGGAACGGTGATTCTCTACGGCGCAGGAGACCATGCCGCAGGGGAAACGGTCACGTCGAGCATCGACGCCGAGAACCGGCGCAGCAATGCGGCCTTGCACACCGCGGGGCACATTCTTGGTTTTGCGGGGGAAGAGCGCGGTTGGGAACACCGCGGCCACTCGCACTTCCAGGGACAGTCACGCCTGGATTTTGACCCCTCCAGCGTGGACTTGCCGCTGGGCGACGAAACCGAGCGGGCAGCGGCGGAAGCCTGGCTGCAACAGCGGGTGGATGAGCTGATTTCGCAAGGTGGCGAAATCAGCACCCTGATCGACGAGCAGGGCCACCGTACGGTTAGCATCGCCGGAGTGAACAGCGAACCGTGCGGTGGAACCCATGTGCAACACGTGGACCAGCTGGACGAGGTAAAAATTGGCCAAGCCCGGGTCAAACGCGGTGTCTACAAGATTCGATACGATGCCCGCCACGCCGACTAGCTGGCTGACCCCGGCCACCAAGATGGGCCTGTCCATCGCGCTTGCGACAGGCCTCTACGGGATTTCCTTTGGCGCACTGGCTATTGCCGCGGGGCTGAACCTTTGGCAGACGGTGGCGTTGAGCGCCCTGATGTTCACCGGCGGGTCGCAGTTCGCCTTCATCGGGGTGATCTCCGGCGGCGGGGCCGCCTCGGCGGCTTTCTCTGCTGCGACACTGCTCGGCGTGCGCAATGCGGTGTACGGGATGCAGCTCAAGCAGGCCCTGCGCCCCGGGGCGCGCATGGTTCCGCTGATGGCTCAGGTCACCATCGACGAGTCCACCGCAACAAGCCTTGGACAGGCGAGCCAAAGCGAGCGGCACCGTGGTTTCTGGACCGCCGGGCTCGGCGTGTATGCGCTCTGGAACCTGTTTACGCTCGTTGGCGCCTTGCTCGGCGAACGGATGGGGGATCCGGCAGCGTGGGGGCTCGACGGAGCCGCGGTGGCGGCGTTCCTCGGACTATTGTGGCCGCGGCTGAAATCCGCCCAGCCGATTATCGTCGCCTTCGCCGCGGCCGTGGTCACCGCGTTTGCCGTGCCGCTGACGGTTCCCGGTGTGCCAATTTTGATCACCGCCGGCTGCGCGGTGGCGTTTGCGGTGCTCACCGGGCGCCGCGCCGAACCGGCGACCGAACACGGAGACCTGCAGCAAGTAGATCAGGAGAAGTCATGAGCGAATTGAGCTGGTGGCTGCTCGGCGCCTGCGCGGCGGCCTTCGCGCTGAAGATCTGCGGCTATTTTGTGCCGCGAAAAGTACTTGATTCTCCGTTGATGAGCCATGTGGCAGCAACCCTCACCGTCGCCCTGCTGGCCTCGCTGGTCACCATGAACGCGGTGACCAGCGGGCAGGAACTTGTCATTGACGCGCGTATCGGTGCGCTGGCCGCGGCAACGATCGCGCTAGTCTTCAAAGCCCCATACCTCGTGGTGGTGCTCGTTGGCGCCTTGGCTGCGGTCGCACTGCGCGCCACCGGACTGTCTGCCTAAGCGGTCCGGTAGGCGCTCGCCGAGGTCCGCGGTGGCCCGAAGCCAGGACGCTTAGCCAAGTACGCTAAAAGCCGCAGCTTGGGCTCGCTGAGTGCGTTGCGCCTGCGGATTCAACTCGGTGCACCAGCTGGGGTAAACCCGAAATCCGCGTTTGCCGGGCTTCGCTTCCGAGCTGGTGATACCAAGACTGCGCAACAGTTCGGCGGTGAACCGGAAGACCCCGAAACGCTCGGCGTCTTGCACAAAAACCAGAAGTCCTGAAATCTGTTCGTCCGAGCTAAAAGGTTCGGTGCGTCCGTCGGCGTTTCGAGTCCAGCAAGCGAGGAACGCTCCAGGTTTGGTATCGGTGATGCGGGCCGTGCGGATCCTCCACCGCCGGCCGCCGAACGAGACCAGCCCTGATTCGTAGTCGCTGTTTTGCTCTTCTGCCCGAACCAGCAGAGGGTCCGCGTCCGGTGCTAAGCCAAGTGCTGCGTATCGAGAGAAGGCGCTGAAATCCATGAATATCATTTTAGGCGTGTGCCGGCATCCCCGCGCGGGTAACCGCAACAACGTCGTGACAAGCTCGAGCGTCGGTGGGAGAGTAGAGACATGATCGTAGCTTTTTCAGTTGCCCCAAGTACCGACAACGCCGATGCCTCGGTTCATGACGCCGTAGCCGAAGCGGTGCGCATAGTTCGCGCCTCCGGGCTTCCGAACCGCACCAGTTCGATGTTCACCGAAATCGAAGGCGAATGGGACGAAGTCATGGCTGTCGTCAAAGACGCCACCATGGCCGTAAGCAAATACGGATCTCGAGTTTCGCTGGTGCTCAAGGCAGATATTCGCCCGGGGTATACGGGTGAATTGGACGGAAAAGTCCGGCGCCTAGAGCAGGCGATCGAATCCAGCGAGGAGTAATGAGATGATCCGCCATTCTGCAGAACGTGAGAGCGCGGAGGTCGACACCTACCTCAACGAGGCACTGGGGCTCGAAATCCCAGAACTTGAGGCCGGTAGAGAACATGCGCATGACTCAGGTTTGCCTCGAATCGAGGTCAGCACCGCTCAGGGCAAGTTCCTGCAGCTGATGGCCGAGATAGTCGGTGCTCGGCGTGTGCTTGAGGTCGGCACGCTGGGCGGGTATTCAACGAGCTGGCTAGCTCGTGGGGTGGGTGAGCGCGGGCAGGTGATCTCTTGCGAATTTGAGCCCCTGCATGCTTCCATTGCCCGTGAGAATTTGCAACGTGCCGGACTTTCGGAGCGCGTTGAGATCAAACTTGGCGCAGCCAAGGGATCGCTTGAGAATCTGATCGCCGCGGGCACTGCGCCATTTGAACTGGTTTTCATCGACGCAGATAAACGCAATAACGTGCGCTACTTGGAACTTGCCCTAGAACTCTCGCGTCCCGGGACGGTGCTGATCCTCGATAACGTCATTCGCGGTGGTGCGGTGCTTGACGACGCGGCCGAGCACGGGGCCAACGAGGCTGATGTGCGGGGCGTGCAAGAGGGGCTCAGGTGGCTGCGCGATTCACCACGGGTCTCGGCAACCGCACTGCAGACCGTTGGGACCAAGGGCTGGGACGGATTTGCTATTGCTCGGGTGATCTAGCCAGAGAGCGAGCTGGTGGAATACTGGCTCGCCACCGAAGACGCCGGAATCTTGAACGGCGGGAAACGCCGAACGAGCAAGTTTGTCGCAAAACCGCCGAGCACCGCGACGATGGCCCCGAGCCATAATGCGTAACCCGTTTCGCGTAGCAGCCCCCCGATCGTTGGAGCAAGGATCATCGGAAGAATGTAGTACCAGTGCTTGGCAGTGGTTGGTCCCCAGATGCCTTCAAACCTGGCCAGCAGGCTGAAACTGATAATCAAAAGCAGTGATCCGAAGCAGATGATCCAGAACGTCGGCGACAGGCAGACGACCAGCGTTAGGCCTGTCACGACACCGCCGGTAAAGTTCGCGAACTTTTCGTTCCGATCCACCAGTGACCACCCTTTCGCTACAGCATTTTAAGTAACTATCTAGGCAGTTTTTCAAACTCCTCGGCCACAAGCAATAGTCCTTAAGTAGGAGGGTAGTGGTGCTTAGCGACGCAGGGGGCCTCGCTGACGTAATGTATGTATGTGTCACTTTTGAACGAGTATCGAATCCGACTAGCCCAAGAACAAGATTTGCGGGCGGCCCTTGAAATGAAGTTGCTGGCCTGGCGCCAAGCCTATTCGGGCTTCCGCGACGAAGAGTTCTTCGCCTACCACGAAGCGCAGCTCGAGCAGCAGCTGGCCTGGTGGGAACGTGGGTTGGCCGGGGGAGCCCAATTCTGGATCGCCGAGTCCGGCGACGGAAAGATTATTGGCTTAGCCGGTGGCACTCCAACCATTGAAGAAGATCAGGACACCGGGGTCGATATCGAACTAGGCGTGCTCTACGTGCTGGAAGAGTACTACGGCGGTGGACTCGGCGCCCATCTAATGGACACCGTACTTGGCCAGCGTGACGCTCTGGTCTGGGTACTGGCGGGAAATGAGCGAGCAGTCGCTTTCTACAGCAAGCATGGATTCGTCCCGGACGGAACTTCCGAAGAGCTCGTTGGCTCTTGGGCCGGACTGCGTGAGGTTCGGATGGTGCGCCGACATGGCTAAGACCGATAGCAACGTCATGCTTGGAAGCTACGAGATCGATACCGGTTTGGCCGAGATCGAACCGGACCCCTATGGGGCGAATCGCTTCATCCTCAAAGTCAATGGTGTTCCCTCTTCGCATATAGACCTCGATGATCCAGGTTATTTGGACTTCGAATACATGCGCTGGATGGAACCCGTCTTCACCTTCGGATTCCCCGCCGAACAATTCGACGGACGTGCTCGCAAGCTGCGCGTGCTGCACCTTGGTGGTGGCGGTTGCTCGATGGCCCGCTGGGTGGCCGCCGCCTACGAGAATGCTCGCCAAGTCGTGGTGGAACTCGATGCGAAGCTCGCCGAGCTGGTGCGCACCCGTTTCGAGGTGCCTCGCGCCCCGCTGGTGCGATTGCGTGTGGGTGATGCCGGGCAGGTGCTTCCGACGCTCAGCGACGACAGCCGCGACATCATCATTCGCGATGTGTTCGCCGGTAGTACAACCCCGCGCGAGCTGACCACCATCGGCTACGCCAAGCAGGCCCAACGCGTGTTGGACCAAGGAGGCGTGTACCTGCTGAACTGTGGCGACTCGGCTGATCTGGCAGGCGCCCGAGCCGAGGCAGCCACCTTGCTTTCGGTCTTTGCGCACGTGGCAATGATTGCCGACCCGCCGATGTTCAAGGGCCGGCGGTACGGCAATATCGTTTTCCTCGCCAGCGATGAACCGTTGGCTCTCGGGGCAAGTTTCGAAAAGAATCTGCGCACCGCTCCATTGCCGGCGCAACTTGTTTCGGGTCCAGCGGTGGCGCGCTTCGCCGCCGGAGCCGCACCGATAATTTAGCCGGCAGGCGGTAGCGGCTTCCGTCGAGATCGCGGTGGACCAGCTCATGGTCCACCAGATAGCGGCGTAGCAGCGCCACGTCTTCGTGGATCACCCGCAACCGCTCGTTGAGCTGATCCTCGCGTAGGGATTCTCCGGTGAAGAGCACGTGGTCGCGGATATGGAGCATGACTTCAAGGCGGTCCGCCGGACGTGCGGGCAAGGCATTCAGCCGTGGGCCGGTGAAGTAGCGCATGACCCCAGCGCGCTGGGTGCTGGACGCTGCTGCCGCGGCGAGGGTTTCCTCCAGCAGCTCATCGTTCAGCTGCCAGCGGCCTTCATGCGAGGTGAGCAATCCGATCTTGGCCCAGCGCTGCAAGTCCTTGCGGCTCTGGGCCGAGTCGCTGAGCTGCTCTTGCGCACCGGCGAGGACCAGACCCAATGCGGTTCGCATAGCCTGATTCTTCAACCCTGCGGCGATCTCAATCCATTTATTACCTTGAGACATCCTCATCCTCCGTCTGCGCCTAACTGCCTTAGCCCACATGCTACCCAACGGGTGCGGAGGCGTTGTTCTTTGGACTGCAGAGGACCAAGGTGAGTGCTCTCGGCCCATCGGTGCCGGAACAGGTGCCACGCATGGTCGACTCAGCTAAGGGGCGGTCATGATGACCTATACGTTTGACGTTTTCAGTTCGCTCGACGGGTTTGCCGCCGCGACCGAACCCTGGGAAGGATACTGGGGCAAGCAAGGTCCCGAACTCCTTGCACACCGCAGCCGCCTGTACGACCGGCCGACGCTCATGGTTTTCGGTGCCACCACCTACACGATGATGTCGTCTATGCTGGCGGATTGGGCAGACCCGGACGAGTGGGTTGCCAAAATGTCGGCCCAACCCAAAATTGTCATCTCCTCTACGCTGAACGCCGAAACCGACCTGAGCTGGAAAAACAGCACGCTTGAATCCGCGGATGCCGTCGATGTGGTGCGCAGGTTGAAGAATGAATCAACCATGCCGCTCCGCTCGCATGGCAGCCTGTCGATGAACCGGGCGCTGATGGGTGCGGGACTGGTGGATTTTCTGCAGCTCACGCTCTACCCGGTGATTACCGGAATTACCGGACGCGAGCGCATCTTTGAGGGGTTTGGCGATTTTGATCTTGAACTGATATCCGCGACGCTGCTCGATGGGCGTACGCAGGAACTCATCTACGCCCCACGCCCGATCCCGCGCTGAGTGGCTTTAAATAGCGCCGGCTCGGCACCGTAGGGATACGATGCCGAGCCGGCGCTGCTTCTGCCTCGGTTACATTCCGATGAGATTCTCAATCAGTCCGATGCCGAAGAACAGCACAAAGGCGGCAGCGACAACCCACATCAACGGGTGGATCTCCTTCGCGCGGCCCTGCGCGGCTCGGATGAACACGTAGGAGATGAAGCCAGCTCCGATGCCGTTGGCGATGGAGAAGGTGAACGGCATCAGGGTGAAGGTCAGGAACGCGGGCAGGGCAATGCCCCAATCATTCCAGTCAATTTTCGAGACCTGCGAAACCATCATGAAGCCCACAACGACTAAAGCGGGCGCGACCGCTTCGAAAGGGACAAGGTGGATCAGCGGAGTCAGGAACATCGCCACGATGAGCATTAGACCGGTGACTACCGAAGCCAGCCCGGTACGTGCACCTTCGCCGATGCCGGCACCGGACTCCACGAAGATCTGGGCCGATGAGCTGGAGGTGCCGCCGCCGACGATGGCGCCGGCCGCATCAACGAGCAGGACCTTGTCGACATTCGGGATATTTCCGTCTTTATCCAAGACGCCCGCCTCGGACGCCAAGCCAACCATGGTGCCCATGGCGTCGAAGAAAATCGACAGCAGAATCACGAAGGCGAGCAATGAAGCCGCCGTGACGCCAAGCTTTTCAAACGATCCAAAGAGATTGACCTGGCCGATGAGGCTCAAATCCGGCAGCGTCCAGCTTGGCAGCGAAGGGACGACCAAAGACCAGGTGCTCGTCTCCTTCTCTCCGATGTTGAACACGGCTTCGAAGATATTTGCCAAAGCTGCTGCGGCGACGATTCCGATGAGGATAGCGCCCTTGACCTTGCGCACTACCAACGCCATGGTCAGCAGCAAACCGACCACAAAGACCACGATTGGCCAGCCCATCAGCTTGCCGTCAAAACCCAGGCCCACCGGCACGGTGGTATTCGCAGCATCGGGGATACGCTGCACGAAGCCAGCGTTGACCAAGCCGATCAGCGCGATGAACATGCCGATGCCGACCACGATTGCCGTTTTCAGGCCCGCCGGAACAGCACGGAACACGGCGGTTCTAAAGCCGGTGAGGACCAACAGGAACATGACGATACCTGCGACGACCACCAACCCCATGACATCTGGCCAGGTAAGCTCCGGATTCGTCGCCACGGTAATCGCAACAAAGGCATTTACGCCCAGCCCGGTGGCCATCGCGAATGGGTGGCGAGCCCAGATGCCCATCAAAATGGTCAGGATACCTGCAACGAATGCGGTGACAGCAGCTACGCGCTGGATTCCGAGTTCGCCGCCGGACGCGTCGGCTCCGGAAAGCACTAGCGGGTTGAGCACAACGATATAGCTCATCGCGAAGAAGGTGGCGATGCCGCCACGGACTTCGGTTGCAAAAGTTGAGCGGCGTTCCGAGATTTTGAAGTATCGGTCAACACGCGCCGGGAAGGATGTCTCAGACACTGTTCTGGTGGTGGAGGGCATGGTAAAAATTCTATGACGTTTTGGGTATAGATACATACCGATCTCATAGCTGAGTAGGCTTAGCGTGAAATCATTAGACCCAACTCACACTGTGGGCGAAGATTGGAAGTACATTGGTTGTAAGGGGGGTCACACCCCATGCCATCACAGGTCAATGAGGAGCGAGTCTGATGAGTGACGAAGCACCAGTCGAAACTGAAAAAATCGAGGGTATTGTCGTCGGCGCCGACGGTTCCCAGCAGAGCAAGTGCGCCTTGCGCTGGGCAGAACGAGAAGCGGTGCGCCGTGGCAGCGTTCTGAATATCGTGTCCGCCTACACGATTCCCGTTTTCGCCGCGTCGTCCATGGACGCCGGGTACTCCACACTGGATGACGATTTGATCCGTGGCGGAGCCGAGGACATCGTGCGCCAAGCGCGCGCGGAGCTAGAGGGCAGCCAGGCAACAATTCGCACTTACATCGAGTCAGGAGATCCCTCTGGGGTCCTGCTGGATCTGAGCGCGGATGCCGAGCTCGTCGTTGTCGGCACTCGTGGCCGAGGAGGCTTCGTAGGCAGGCTGCTGGGGTCGGTTTCCTCGGCTTTGCCGGCGCACGCCAAGTGCCCCACCGTGGTGGTGCCATTGTCCATGGCCAAGGAGCAGGAACAGACCCTAGAGGATGCGCCGGAGCGCCAGACGATTGTTGTCGGCGTGGATGGTTCGGAGCGCGCGCGCTCGGCGGTGCTCGCGGCGGCGGAAGCGGCGTTGGCCCGGGACCTGAGGCTCCGCGTGGTGTGCGCGGTCTCGCCGGTTTCGGCGGCCCTTGCGTGGATGCCCGCCACCGTTGATCAGGAAGCGGTGCTTGAGGACGTTCGCTATCAAATGGATGTCGGGCGGCGCTGGATCAAATCACACTTCCCAAATCTCGAGGTCGAAACCGATGTGATCTCCGGGCCGCCGGTGGAGGTGCTGATTCGCGAGTCCGAACATGCGGTCCTCACGGTAACCGGTTCACGCGGACGCGGTGGTTTTGCCGGCATGCTGCTTGGCTCCACCAGCCAAGGGGTCTTGCACCACTCCAAGGGCCCGGTGATGGTAGTTCCGGACGGGGATGATCCACGGCTGGCCAACCGAAAGGATTTCGATACCGGAGCCGAGTAGGTAGGCCAATATGGCCCGGGAGGAGGTATTCCTTCCGGGCCATATTTTTCAGTAGCGCTGAAAACGCTAGCCCTAAGCGCATTGCAGGGCAGAGCCAAAAGATGCTCCGCAGCCAACTGGCTGCGGAGCATCTTTTCTCTCGAGGTCTCGCCTGCCTAGTAGCGGGCTGCCTTCGGATACATGTTGTTGACCCAGCTCAGCGGAGTCACCGTGATGCCGGCGTTCGGGTTGCGAGCGTGGACTACCTGGCCGTTACCAATGTATATGGCCACGTGGTAGAACGACGCTCCGCCATTCGAGCTGGAGAACACGAGGTCACCTGGGCGAAGCTGGCTCAGCGAGACATACTGCGGAGCGCTGGCGAACTGCTGGCTGGAAGTACGTGGCAAGCTGATGCCGGACTTGGCGAATGCAGTCTGCGAGAAGCTAGAGCAGTCGAAAACGTTTGGCCCATTGCCGCCGAATACGTAGCGCTTGCTCGGATCGTTGGCCGTCTGCAGGGCCCACGAGATCGCCGCAGAATAATTGCTGTTGTTATTCTGCTCCTGCTTAGGCTCTTCCTTCTTCACCTCTGGCTTTGGCGAAGGCTTAGGGGTTGCCTTTGGCTTTTCTGGTGCCTTCGGCTGGACCTTTTTGGGTTCGGGCTTAGGCTTAGGCTTCGGCTTTGGTTCCTCAATAACCTTCGGCTTTTCCGGTGCCTGAGGGAGAACCTTCGGCTTCTCGGTTTCCTTGGGGGTGGTCTTCGGCTTCTCGGGAGCCTGCGGAGTTGCCTTGGGCTTTTCCGGGGCCTTTGGTGTCTGGGTTTCCTTTGGCTTTTCTGGTGCCTTCGGAGCTTCGGTCTGCTTTGGCTTTTCCGGCGCCTTCGGCTCGTCCTTTTCGACGTCGATGACCTTCGGGGTCAGCGTCTTTGGCTTGGCTTCTTCGGAATCGATAAATTCCAGTTCCTGAGGAGCTTCGATAGCCAGTGGCTGCATGGTTGCCAAGTCATCTTTCGTGACTGGCTTATCAGCCTCCGGAGCCTCGACGGCTTCCTGGAGAGCCTTCTCCTGAGCTTGTTCTACTGCTTCAGCGATCTGCTGGCGAACTACTTCCTCTTCCTGTTCCTTCAGGAATGCGAGGTGTCCAACGAGCTCGTCACGCAATTCTTTCTGCGGAGCAATCGCTGACTCGTAGGTAGTGAGCGTGGCGCTGGCGGTGGTCGCGGCTGCATCGTAGTTCTCAGCTGCGGCCTTAGCGGCTTTCTGCGCGGTGTCTGCGTACTCTTCCCACGCGGATACCAGAGCTTCGGCCTCGGTAGCGGTGCTGACCGTTTGTGACCGGTTCTCACTCAAGGCGCTCATGGTGGCTGCCTTGTAGAAGAGATCGTTTGACTCATCGTCCTGCAGCAAGATGCCCAGGCTGGAGTTGCTTGCGCCATTGCGGTACATGTCCGAAGCGATCGCGCCCAGATCATTGCGGCTTTGTGCGAGATACTGCTGCGCGTATTCGACCTGTTCAACTGCCTTGGTGGCCTCCGCGGACCGCAGGTCGCGTTCTTCTGCGGCGGTCAGCAGGGACTCCTGAGCTTCCAGGGCCGCCGTTTCCACGCGCTGGAGTTCTACGCGACTGGAATCGAGCGATGCTTCAAGGCGCGCGATCATCTCGTTGGTTGCTGCCTTGTTCGACTTTGCCGACTCAACCTCTGCTGCCGATGGCAACGGGGAGTTCGACGGTGCTGCTGCAACGGAGACGGAGGTGGGAAACGCTGCCGACGGGGCGGCGGCTGCCGGGACGGCGCCAGCAAGGCAAGAGACTGCTAGGGCCAGGGTGCACGCGGCAACTCCGAGCGAGTGGCGGTTAGCCATATCGTTCCTCACTAGATTCAGGTGATGACAGTTGGGAAATGGTCGAATTGTGATTATCCGAGAACGGAAGGTCGCGATTTGATTAAGTTCCCAAATAGCACACTAGGCTAAAAATTAGGTAGTTGGCAACACTGGTCACACCAGTCACAGGAATTACATTGATGGTATTTGTTCGCCCAATTCAGGGATGATTTGGGGGAAGTGCATCCTATTTGGTGCGTTCTGAAATTATTTCAGAGAAATAAATGGCTCCGGGCCGAGTGTTCGAGTGACGTTTGAGTCGTGACCTTGTGGGCACCGGATGGCGGCACGAGCATTTAATGGCGACAATGCGTTACACAATGCGCCGGTAAGAGACGTTGAGCTGTTGCGTATCCTCCAGAGGGTTGGCAACTGCCGAGAGCGATCCACGAGCGCAGGAATTCGGCACACCGTAGTCCATCATCGTCGGTCCGGCCCTTCTAAGCGGCTGGGCATCGTCCGCGGAGCTGCGGCTGAAGCAGTCAGCGCTGCACCAAATGCCCTGCGCAATCAGTGCAACAAACGCGCTAATGCGGCTGCCGGACCCGCCGGCCTCCCCGGCTAAGAGCCCGAAGTCCTCTGGCCACCGCCTATTGCAGGCTCTGCCCGGCAGGCGGTCCTGTCGAGCGCCAGCCAGGGGCATCCGGGAACATGCGTTCGTTCGGTTCTAGGAAGCGAATCCCAGCGGGACCGTCTGAACCCCGCCACCAAGTCCGCAGCGATCGGCGAGCAGCACCGGCTCGCATACGATCACGGATTTCCCGCCAACCCCGGAACAGTACTCGATCCGCTTGGGGACCCCATCATGCGGGGAACTGTGAATGACATTTCAGGGACTGAAAGCTTAACAAGCTCCGTGAATAGCAGAACTGTTGGAATTCGACCGATAGGTACTCGCCGGTAGCCAATAGCGTGGTCAACAGTGCGTCGGTCAACTGGGCCGGCGACCGACCCGAAGGAGCATCACCATGAAGAACTTCACCCGAACCGGCGCCGCGCTGATCGCCGCGGCGTCTTAGAGCTTCGCTGGCGTAGCCGGCGCCTCGGCGCTGTCCCTCGGCGCGGTACTCGACGTCGACCTCACCGCGCAGGTGGCTGCGCAGGTAGCCGCCGAGGCGAAGGCTGACACCGCGGCCCAGCTCGAGGTGCTTGTCGACGCCGATGTCCTCACCGCCACCGCCGCCGCTGAGATTGCCGCCGAGGTTGAAGCCGCCGTGGAATCCACCGTCGAAGCAGAGCTGCTGGCTGACGCCTCCGTGGACGCAACCGTGGAAGCCGATCTGGAAGCTGGCGTAGCCGCGAGCGTCGCCGCCGCAGCGGATGTCGACGCAGACGTGGATGCGACCGTCGACCTGGATATCGTCGCCGATGTCATTTCAGCTTTGGGCACCATCGTTCTCTAGAGCCTGCGAACAGAAGCGGGCGGGTAGTCCTGACCCTCGGGCTTTGCCGCTGGCGGTCGTTGAGACCCGCTTGATGCACTCGAATTGAATCTCCAGCTGGCGTTGTGGCGGTGGGGGTGTTTTGGGGTTGTAGGCCCCGAACGCCCCCACTTTGCTACGCGATGGGCAGGGATCCTGTTTCGAAATGGCTTGCACGTGGGCCCGAGTGGGCATCTCGACGTCCGTCTCTACCGCTGCAGCTGGAGTCCATTGCTTGCTGGCCCGCCTCCCCTAAGCCAGAGGTCCCCGCTCTCCGTGTTTGGCGTAGCGAGCAGCTGCTAATTGCTGTGCCATCGAGGGGTCTTGCGGTCGGGAACTGTTCTTGGCGCCGAATCCAGAGTCGAAGCCCGGTGCTGGGCGGCCGGGGAATGCTGAGTCACGGGGTGTTGCCATGGCCCGGGCCTGGAAGCGGAATTTTGCCTGCTTGCTCCAAAAAGGTCCCGCTGTTCTGCAGGTGCTCCGATGATGAAATGATTGTGGGCTTCCGCATTCCTGTGGCTTAAGCAGGAAACGGGTGCGCAGCATTCGCTCCCGAGGAACGGCTAAACCAGGGCAATCCAGAAATATGAGTATTTTTCGTGACGCACATCTCAATATTAGTTTTTGCCGATTTGGGCTATCCCCAGCCCAAATCGTGCAGTTTTTCGTCGTCGATTCCGAAGTGATGGGCCACCTCGTGCATGACCGTAATGCGAACCTCCCGCACGACGTCATCACGCGTTTCGCAGGCCCTGAGGGTCGGGTTTTTGAAGATCGTGATTCGATCAGGCAGTGCCCCTGAAGCCCAGTCGAGATCTCGCTCGGTCAGTGCAACACCCTCGTATAGCCCCAGAATCTCGGTATTTTTCGCTTCTCCGGGAAGCGGCTCGTACTCGTCCTCGATAAAGAAAACAACATTGTCCATCATGGTTACCGCGGACTCGGGGATGCCGTCGAGGGCAGCCTGAACCAGCTCATCAAACTCGTCGTCGCTCATCTCCAGATCCATGATTCAAGCCTACTGTCCGCCATCGATTTGCGCCCTTCGAAAGTCCTTCGGATGCCGGTTTTGCAAATGGCAAAAAGGCCACGTATAGTTATTGAAGTCCGCAGCGGAGACGAAAGAAACCGCAGCAGATATAGGCCCCCATCGTCTAGCGGCCTAGGACACTGCCCTTTCACGGCAGCGGCACGGGTTCGAATCCCGTTGGGGGTACAAACAGCCAATTCGTTGGTTGTCAGATGGAGAAATCCATTGGCTTGCGAAAGCAAGGCCCTGTAGCGCAGTTGGTTAGCGCGCCGCCCTGTCACGGCGGAGGTCGCGGGTTCAAGTCCCGTCAGGGTCGCTCGGTTTATTGTTTAGGCAATAAATCTGGTGTCCACTCAGTGGTGCCAGGCTCTGTAGCTCAGTTGGTAGAGCGTTCGACTGAAAATCGAAAGGTCACCGGATCGACGCCGGTCGGAGCCACGCAGCCCTCGGTATACCGAGGGCTTTGCCATGTGATTTGAAGTTAGATTCAAAACTCATGGCCCTGTAGCGCAGTTGGTTAGCGCGCCGCCCTGTCACGGCGGAGGTCGCGGGTTCAAGTCCCGTCAGGGTCGCCAAATAGAAAAGCTCCGGTTTCAACCGGAGCTTTTTGCGTTAACGAAATACTTTTTTGATTCGGCTGCTCTGGGCAGTGTTTAGTTTGCGCGGCCCAAATGCCGAGGACCCAACCAGCGGTTCGTCAGTCGGCGATATGCCGCCGCCGCCGTGGGCAGATCTCCGTCTTCGATTGCTTGGATTCCGTGCATGAGGTCGTTGGCGGATTCATCTGGCCACACGATCTCGGCAAGCATCCCATAGTCCAGCTCGATCACCGACCGGCTATCGAAGGATTCAAGCCAGCTACCGAGCGCGCCTAGCTCCTCAAACAATGGTGCCTGAGGTGCATAGGTCACAAGCGTTTGCACTGCCCAAGAGAGGCGTTCTACCGCCTGGTCGAAGGGCACGATGAGCCGCACCGTGAGCAACCGGTCATCAACATGAACCTGTTCGTACTCGTCATCTTCCCGGAAGAGCGCAAACCAGCTCAGCGGTATGCCCCAGGTGGAGGTGCGGGTATGCAGGTGTGTGAGATCTGCCGCAAGCCGATCGGGATTAACGCGCTCGGCATTCGCGCTACGGGCTGCGGGAGGCACCAGGAGGTCGAGGACCTCGGTCCGGATGGCCTCCTCGGCTTGTTCTGCGGCCAGCACGCTGCGCGCCTGCAGCTGGCCGGGACAGTAGCGGGTGTGCTCGTTGCCCTCGTAGTCAAGGATCTTTAGCGAGCGAAAATGCTCTGCTTCATGGTGCGGGAAGGGGTCCGAAATGGGGCGTAGCGTGCGTTCCCAGAGTCGTTCGTTCTCGAAGCTGTCCCAATGGCTTGCGCTACGCTGCCCGGTGCGCAAGATAATTGACTGGGCCCAATCCTCGAAAGCGTCCAACGGTTCATAGACGCGCAAATGCGCGGTAGCCGCCGTAAGCTCTGCCAATGGCCCAGTCAATTTTCTGGTCATGGTTAGTCGTCCAGCTCCACGATGACCGGAGCATGGTCGCTAGCGCCCTTGCCCTTGCGTTCCTCGCGGTCGATGCTCGCGGTAGTAACCCGTTCGGTTAGTGCGGGGGAAGTCAACGCGAAATCGATCCGCATGCCCTCGCCTTTCGGGAAGCGCAGCTGTGTGTAATCCCAGTAGGTGTAGGCGCCCTCGGTGTGTGGGCGAACTGCGTCTGTGAAACCGGCGTCTTCGAATGCGCCAAATGCGGCACGCTCGGGGGCCGAGACGTGGGTGAGCTGGTTGTCCAAGAAGAACTGGATATCCCAGACATCTTCGTCTTTCGGCGCGATGTTCCAGTCGCCGAGCAGCGCAATTTGAGCTTGTGGATCTGCGGCGAGCCATTCGACCGAATTTTTCTTCAATTCGTCGAGCCAGTTGAGCTTGTAGCCCATGTGCTCGTCATCCAGGGCCCGGCCGTTGGGCACATAGAGGCTCCAGATGCGAACCCCACCGCAGGTGGCCGCGATGGCTCGGGGTTCTTGGATCGGGTCTTTCCCGCCCTTGCCGAACTCTGGCTGATTCGGGAACGTGCGCTGGACGTCGTCCAGTCCCACACGGGAGGCGATTGCCACGCCGTTCCACTGGTTGACGCCAAAATGCGCCACCTCGTAGTCGTTGTTCTCGAAAAGTTCCCAGGGGAAATTGTCGTCTTTGCATTTTGTTTCCTGAATTGCCAGGACATCAACGTCGGTACGGCGCAGCCAGTCTTCGACGCGGTCAGCCCGGGCGCGCAGGGAGTTCACATTCCAGGTCGCTATCTTCACTAGTTCAACCTATCAAGTTTGCTGTCATGCGCCACTTCAATTTACTTGGAAGTCCGAGTATATTCGAGAATGAACTGTGACAGCGATCACCGAGGGGTGGGTATTTTGACCGACATTCTGACCGAGCGCCGGGGACATTTGGGACTCATCACTCTCAATAGGCCAAAAGCGCTCAATGCGCTCACTACGCAGATGTGCCGGGGCATGCTCTACGCGTTGCTTGAATGGCGTGATGATCCAGCGGTGCGACAGGTCGCGATCACCGGAGCGGGGGAGCGAGGCCTGTGCGCAGGGGGCGATATTGTGGCGATCTACCGGGATATCTTGGACCGAGATGGGTCCACCGAAGAGTTCTGGCGTATCGAGTATCAACTTAATGTACTCATTGACGAGTATCCGAAACCGTTCGTGGCGTTGATGGACGGCATAGTGCTTGGCGGCGGGATTGGGGTTTCCGCCCACGGCAGCCATCGCATCGTGACCGAGACCAGCCGCTGCGGTATGCCAGAAGTGGGAATCGGTTTCTTCCCGGATGTGGGAGGCACCCACCTGCTGGCCAAGGGCGCAAAATCCGCAGGGCGCCTAGCGGCACTAACCGGGATGAGATTCCACGCGGCGGACACCATTGCCTTGGGGCTGGCAGACAACTACGTGGCGCAGGCGAACTTGCCGCAACTGCTGACCGAGTTGGAGACTCTCGAAGCCGACCAGGTGATTACGCGATTTGAGCGCACCGTCGAGCAGGGAATGCTGGGCGCCGATTGGGTTCAGGCCTTCGCCGAACCAAGTGTCCCGGCAATTCTCGCCGCGCTCGACTCTAGCGGCGATGCTCAGGCCAGCCTGGTTTCTAAGGCGCTTCGAGCCGCCTGCCCTAGTTCGGTGCGGCTCGTCGATGAATTGTTGGACAGTGCCGGGATGGACCTGCGCGAGGATCTGCGTCGCGAGTTCAGGGTCGCGGTTAACCGACTGGATGACCCGGACTTCGCCGAAGGAATCCGAGCCGCGGTGATCGACAAGGATCGCAATCCGCGGTGGCACGAACGAGTGGGTAATTTGACGCGCGAACAGCGAACGGCACGACATTTCGCCCCATTGCCTGGAGCGGAATTGAATTTTGCACTGTTGGAGCAGGGGCTACGAGAAAAGAGTGGAAGATGAGCGAAAAACCAATCATAGGATTCTTGGGACTGGGCCATATGGGGCTTCCCATGGCCATCAACTTGCACCGTGCCGGGTATCGCCTCA
Organism: Arthrobacter sp. MYb221; assembly: GCF_002979835.1. Lineage (NCBI taxonomy): Bacteria > Bacillati > Actinomycetota > Actinomycetes > Micrococcales > Micrococcaceae > Arthrobacter > Arthrobacter sp. MYb221. Next base: position 124,618 of record NZ_PCPW01000005.1, read on the forward strand.
AGGCTTTTGATGTGGTGCCTGCGGCCCTCGAAGCCACCGCCGCGGCCGGAATTGAAACTGTGGTTACCGGGACCGAAGCCGCGAGCGACGTGGATGTCGTGCTGACCATGTTCCCTACCGGGCAGCATGTATTGGATGCCTACCGGGACTACCTGCTTGGGGCTGCCAAGGCGGACACGTTGTTCCTGGAGTGCTCGACTATCGATGTGGCACAGGCGCGCGAAGCCGCCCAGCTCGCGGTGGCGGCCGGCCATCGAAGCGCCGACGCTCCAGTTTCCGGTGGGGTAGTTGGCGCGGAAGCGGGAACCCTGACATTTATGCTCGGCGCCGATGAGGCCGACCTGGCGCAGATCAACCCGGTGCTCGAAATCATGGGCAAGCGGGTCGTGCATTGCGGTGGGCATGGGGCCGGGCAAGCGGCCAAGGTTTGCAACAATATGCTTTTGGGCATCTCCATGCTCGGAGCGGCGGAAGCCTTTGTCCTAGGCGAGCGCTTGGGACTGGAGCATCAAGCCTTATTCGATGTGATTTCCTCGGCTTCGGGGCAGTGCTGGGCGGTGACAACAAATTGTCCGGTCCCGGGCCCCGTCCCTAGCTCGCCGGCCAACCGGGAGTATCAGCCTGGATTTGCTGCCGCGTTGATGGCCAAGGATCTCGGCTTGGCCTCCAGCGCATTGGAGCAGACGCAGACCGATGCGCAGCTAGGCAGTCTCGCGGCCGCGCTGTATCGGAAGTTCAGCGATGCGGGAAATGCAGGCACCGACTTTTCCGGGGTCATCAATGCGATTCGAGACGGTTCGTTATAGGAAGTCGCCCGAGGCGCGGCGGAAACGAGAGAGGATCTCGAATAGATCTGTCGCGTCTGCGGCTTCCAAATCGCTTTGGGCGAAGAGCTGTGCGTTCAAATCAGTTCGGGCGGCGTCGAGCACCTCCAGGCCTTGGGCCGTGAGCTCCAGTAGCCTGGTTCGCCCATCGGTAGGGTGTGCAACTCGTTGCACCAGCCCGGTGGCCTCTAGCCGGTCCACCGAATTCGTCAAGCTCGTAGCATGAACCTGGAGCAGCTCGCTTGCGTGGCTCATCGGGAGCGAACCGCGCTTGGAGAACCCAAGCAAGGCGAGCACTTCGAAACGCGCAAAGGTGAGCCCGTGCGGCTTGAGAATCGCATCGGCTCGCTGCAAGAAAATCGATGCCGTGCGCATCACCGCGGTGATTGCGGCCATGGCATTGGCTTCGGATGCCCAACCATGGGCAACCCACTGTTCGCGGGCCTGAGCAATCGGATCGCGTGGCAATGGAGAATTCAACATTTACCCCCTAAGGAAGTCTTAGTCCAACAATATACTTGGACTTCCAAGGGTTTGGAAGGAGAAATCGGATGGACCTATTGGGTGTGGCACACCAACTGCACGAGGCCGATCGGACGCGACTAGAGCAGGTGCGTGAGTTTTTGCAGGCACGCATTCGCCGGCAATCGATCGAGTTCTGGAATCGCGAGGAATTTCCCGCAGGACTTGTGCAAGAGTTGGCCGATGCCGGTTTAGCGGGAGTGCAGCTAGATGGCTCCTCGCATCTATTGCGCGGGTTGCTCCACGCGGAAATCGCAAGAGCCGACGTATCACTTTCATCCATTGTCGGCATCCACAATGAGCTCATCGTGGGCATGATCGATGCGCTCGGGTCGGCTGAGCAGCGTGAATCCTGGCTCCCAAAACTCACCACGTTCCAAGCCTTTGGCGCCTTTGCCTTGACCGAACCCGACCATGGGTCGGACATTGCCGGAGGCATCCACACCACCGCGACCCGCGAGGGCGACGAATATGTGATCAACGGGGCCAAGCGTTGGATCGGCATGGGAACTATCGCCGATTTTGCGTTGGTCTGGGCAAAATGTCCCGAGAGCGGAGCGGTGGGGGCCTTTCTGGTGGAAAGCGACCGTCCGGGCTACAGCGCAACCAAGATCGAAAATAAGATCGGCCTGCGCATCATGCAGAACGCGGATATTTCAATGGAGAATGTCCGCATTCCGGTGGAGAATAAACTCCCTGGCGCGGTCAACTTCGCCTCGGCGAATGCGTTGTTGATGCAGTCTCGCGCCTGGGTCGGGTGGCAGGCGGTCGGCGCCATGCTGGCAACCTTGGATATCTGTACCGCTTACGCCAAGGACCGGCAGCAATTCGGCCAACCCATTGCCTCGTTCCAGTTGGTGCAGCAATCCTTGGCGGAGATTGCCGGCAATGCGACGGCGTGCCTGTCGATGATGATGGACATCGCGCGCAAGCAAGAACGCGGCGAGCTGGAAATGGTCGACGCGGCGCTGGCCAAGTCCACTGCGACGCGGCTCGCGCGCCAAACGGTCTCATTGGGCCGTGCGCTGCTTGGCGGAAATGGTGTGGTGACCGACCATGAGATGGCCAAGTTCTTTTGCGATGTTGAAATCCTGCACACCTATGAGGGCACCTATGAAATTAATTCATTGATCGTCGGACGAGCGCTGACCGGAGTGAGCGCATTCGTCTAGCGAGAGTTCCCTTGTGTAGGTGGCCGAGTCCTAGTGAACTCTTGCTCCGACAGTACGTTCCAATCCGGAAAGTACTGGCTAGGGCAGATTCATCAGCATGCGCCACCTATACGAGGAGCATCGCGGTCTAAGGCGTCCGTAGCTCCGCGTGGGGCACGGCAACTGCGTTTGAGCTGCGTTGTGCTCGGGGCTGCAGTTGCCCTGCCACTGCTGTTTGGCGGTTTCTGGAAGCTGGCACGAGTAAGCGAACATCCACGAAAACAAATTAGTGACGACTTCAAAACCCTGCGCGAAGCTCTCGAAGTAACCGACTCGATGCCCGAGGAGCAGAGCTAGCTGCGCCACCAGGTATCGAGGTAGGTCGCGGGAACCGTACGCTTGTGGCGCGAACCGAGGAAGCGGGACTCGATGGTCTTGGCTGCGGCAGCATCGACTTCCCGGCCTTCGAGGTAGTCATCAATCTGCGAGTAGCTCAGCCCCAGCTCGTCTTCATCTGTCCGCTGTGGCTGGCCGTCTAATAGGTCCGCGGTTGGTTCCTTGGCCCAAAGGAGCTCTGGAGCACCCAATTCTCGCAGCAAGGCTTGGTTCTGACGTTTATTCAACCCGGCGAGAGGCAAAAGGTCGGCGCCACCATCCCCGAACTTGGTGAAGAATCCGGTGACCGATTCGGCTGCATGGTCGGTTCCGAGGACCAGCATGCGGCGATCACCTGCCATGGCGTATTGCACGATCATGCGCATCCGGGCCTTCGCGTTACCCCGGTTGAAGTCGCTGATGCGTGGGTGGCCTGCGTTGTCCAGCGCTTCATCCAGGGCCTTGACGGGCTTTTCGATATTTACTTCAAATTCCTCGTCGGCGCCGATGAACGCCATGGCCTTCGCCGCGTCGTCGGCGTCGCTCTGCACCCCATGGGGCAGTCGGACCGCGACAAAGTTCGCCTCGCCACCGGCGTCGCGGACCTCTTGGACCGCCAGTTGCGCAAGCCTTCCGGCCAAGGTGGAATCGATGCCACCGGAAATTCCCAGCACGAAACCCTTGGCTCCGGTCGCTCCGAGGTAGTCCTTCAGGAACCCCACGCGTCGTTGGATCTCCTGTGCCGGAATGATTTGTGGCTTGACGCCAAGTTCTTCGATGATCTCTGCTTGCAGTTCGCGCATGCATTCAATACTAGGCATGAGAATGGGCGCAGTGGCTAAATACCGGTGTTCGGGGCGGAAAGTTAATCTGTTTTCAACATTCCACCCGGCAGGCTACTCGGTTTCAGCCTCGGCCCAGCCAAAGTTCTTGGCCATTTGTTCCAGAGAACTCACCGTGGTGGAGTATGCCTCCGGGGTGAGCCCCTCGCCGCACTGGGTACGGATTCGTTCAACCAGTTCGCTGAGCTTCACCAATGACACATGTCCGCGTTCGGTGATTATGTACTCACCGCCCTGGCGCGAGATCCACCCGGATTCCACGAGCTCTGCCAGATGTTCGGTGACGGACTGAGGTTCATCGGGCGAGGCAAAAAATGGTGAGAGGCCCGTGGTGAGCTCGGCTTCCGACGCAGGATTCTGCTCGAGCAGGTTCAGTACCTGCCATTGCCGGCGCGTAACACCGTGTTCTTCCAAGGTCGCTGCAAACTGCTCGTCGATCAGCGAATCTACCAATTTCAACCAGAAACCCAAGGGGCGAGTCGCATTCATGATCCCACCCTAGCCGGGAGTTACGGCTGGGGCTAGGGGCTAATTTAAACAAGTACGGCCAGCTCAATCGCGGTTCCACCGATCCGTCGCCGGGCGGATGTGCGGCGCGCTTGGCAATCTGGCAGGGCCAGGACGCATGGCATCATCAGGTAATGATGTGCGGCTGCTAGAGACCGCTCTCGGAGCGCCGCGCCCTGGTGGTGAACTGCACCGAGGAATAGCCGTCATACAGGGCATTCCTTGCAACGGCCACTCCGTTGTGGCGACTAGAATTGTGTCTATGAGCGAAACCAGCGCCCGTGAGCGGCTTAAAGAACTGATCCAAGAACTTGCCATCGTGCGCGGCAAGGTCACTCTTTCCTCCGGCAAGGAAGCCGATTACTATATCGATCTGCGCCGGGTCTCCTTGCAGCAAGAAGCATCCGGACTTATCGGCGAGGTCATGCTCGACCTGCTGGACGAGGCCAAGCTTGAATTCACCAATGTTGGCGGTTTGACCATGGGCGCGGACCCGGTGGGTACCGCAATCATGCACACCGCGCGAACCCGGGGCCGTAGCCTTGACGCATTCGTGGTGCGCAAGGCACAGAAGTCCTATGGGATGGGACGCCAGGTTGAAGGCCCGAGCGTCGAAGGCAGGAACGTGATCGTTCTGGAAGATACCTCAACTACCGGTGGTTCCGCTTTGACCGCAGTCGAAGGCGTGCGCAAGGCCGGCGGCAACGTCATTGCCGTCGCCGTGATCGTTGACCGCGACACCGGCGCCAAGGAGCGTATCGAGGCCGAGGCCGGCGTTCCGTACCTTTTCGCCTACGGCAAGACCGAGCTGGGCCTGTAACAACATACTCAAGGAACTTGCTGGTTGACGGGAGACGTTAACCGACGCTGGCCTGGATGGGAGGGACTTTTGGTCCGCCCCATCCAGGCCAGTTTTTATAGAGCTGCGGTTCCTGAGCCTTGGCTTGCTAGTAAGTCAGGCCGTAGCCGAAGGGGTAGAGCTCCCCGTCGGTAGTTTCCGCATAACCCGGCAGATCGCTGTACTGCTCGCGGATGGCCTCTGCGGTGCCGGCCAGCGCGAACGGCATGCAGGAATACATGCAGCACTCGGACGCCACCAACACGGTCTTCGAGCAGTCCATGACCTTCAAGGACGGCTACCTGCACCCAGGCAACAAGCCGGGCCTGGGTGTCGAATTCAATGATGAAGCAGCGTTGTCCTACCCGTACCAGCAGGCCTACCTGCCCTACAACCGTCTTATCGACGGCACCGTCCACGACTGGTGAGCCAGCAAATTATTGCGCACGCCGGGCAAACGGAAACTTCCCAAGGAGCTGTCGCATTGAACCGAGTCATTGTCATGGGTGTTTCCGGTTGCGGCAAGTCCACGGTCGGCGAACTGCTCGGCACGAAGCTGAACGCCGGGTTCCTCGATGGGGATTCACTGCACCCGCAGGCGAATATCGACAAGATGGCTGCCGGGCAGCCACTGGACGATATGGACCGTGAGCCATGGCTTCGCGAGGTCGGCAATCGTTTGGGAGCGCTCAGCAACGAATCGATGGTCATCGCTTGCTCTGCGCTGAAGCGGAAATACCGTGACCTGATTCGGGCGCAGGCACCGGGAACTGTGTTCATCCACCTGCACGGCTCGGAAGAGTTGTTGACCGAGCGCATGGGCTCACGGCCCGGCCACTTCATGCCGGTGGGACTGTTGCAGTCGCAGTTGGAAACGCTCGAACCGCTGGAAGCTGACGAATCCGGTCTCGTACTGGATATCGCGCAACCGCCTGTCGCCTTGGTCCAAGATGCGGCCGCATGGCTGGAATCCCGAGACTAGAACTCAGATAAGTGGCAGTGGGGACTGATTCTGCTCAGTCCCCACTGCCTTTTTGCCTCCCGATGTTTTGGCGCTTCGAGTTTTGCCCTGCAGAGAGCGTTGAGAAACCCCGGGCAGGCTAGTGCCTCTACCTCACTGGGTCTCGAGGCTGGCGGTTATGGTGTCCTGCGGCGCAGTGTCAGCGAACCTACAATGAGTGCCGCGATAATCCACGCGATGATAACCAGCAGGCTCGCGGTCGTCGCCGAATCTTCGGTGCCATTCGCGATCGCCGTCAACGCATCGATCGCATGAGACAGCGGCAGCCAATCGCCGAAGACCTCCAGAGGGCGTGGAAGCTGCGCTCGTGGAAGGATGATCCCGGCTAGCAGAAATTGCGGGAAGATGAACAGCGGCATGAACTGCACCACCTGGAATTCGGTACGGGCGAAGGCGCTTGCCATCAATCCCAGGCTGGTGCCCAACAAGGCGTCGAGCGCCGCAACCGAAAATAGCAGCCAGAGGCTTCCCTGGATTTCCAAGCCGCACACCCAGACGACGAATGACACCGCGATCACCGTTTGGAGGATTGCGATCAGGGTGAAGGCCAGCGCGTAGCCAAGAATGAATTCCCCCTTGGCCAGCGGCAAACTCAGCAACCGCTCCAGGGTTCCGCTGCGGCGCTCACGAAGCGTGGCAATGCTGGTCACCAGAAACATGACGATGAACGGAAACAGCGCGATCATGGCTGGGCCGATCAGGGCAAAAACTCGTGTATCGGTGAAGATCCAGGACATCAGGCCAATGAGCAGGCTGGGAACCACCAGCATGAGGGCAATGGTTCGTGGATCGTGCCGAACCTGCTGCAAGACGCGTCCGGAGGTGGCGAGCGTGCGGATCATGGTGAACTCTCCTTGCCCGCGGCGCGGTGTTTTGGAGTCGGCCGTGCAACGTTCGGCGTTGCGCCGCCAACCCCGCCAACAAGGGCCAGGAAGGCTTCTTCTGGATTCTCGGTTCGAGTGCGTGCAAGCAGTTCAGCCGGGGTGAGCTGGGCTAGCAGTTGACCCTCGCGGAGCAGGAGCAACTCGTCGCAGCGCATCGCTTCATCCATGACATGGCTGGAGACCAGCAGGCACATTCCGGTGGCGGCAAGTTCGGTAAACAGCCGCCAGAGATCGGAGCGAAGCACCGGGTCAAGCCCGACCGTTGGTTCATCGAGGATGACGAGATCTGGTGTTCCGAGCAGCGCAATGGCCAATGACACTCGGTTGCGTTGTCCGCCGGAAAGATCTATGGCTAATTTTCTCGACTGGAGTTCGAGATCGGTCAACGCGATGACGCGGTCAACCTCTGCGGCGGATACGCCAAGAATTCTTGCGAAGTAGGCGATATTCTGGCGCACGGTGAGATCGTCGTAGACGCTGGCTGCCTGCGTCATGTAGCCAACTCGGTGGCGCAGGGCCTTGCTGCCGGCCGAGGAGCCGAGCACCGTCACGCTGCCATGGGTGATAATTTGGCTCCCGACGATGCTCCGCAGCAGCGTGCTCTTTCCGCTGCCGCTAGGGCCCAGCAGGCCAATGACGCGTCCGGGGGACAGCGCAAAACTCAGCTCGTCGAGCACCAGCATCTTGCTTCGCTTCACGCTCAAACCGTCCACGACAACGCAGGCCGATTTATTCATCATGCAATGAATTAAAGACCCCTTTAAGGCCGGGGTCAACGCTTTCAGGACGGCATTTTTCCTGTCAGATGCCACTGGACGGCGGGCCCAATGCAGGCGACAACCTCATCGTCGTCCATCGAAGCCAGCGGCTCGAGCTGAATGATGTACCGCCCGATAATCATTCCGATAATCTGTGTCGCTGCCAGCGCGGCCCGACGGTCAGCGTCGGCGGGCGGCAAGGATCTGCCAAGTCGCGCGAGCAGTTCTTTTTGGAGGAAGGACTGCATGAGCTTGGTTGCCGACTGGCTGGAAAGCATGCCTCGGATCAAGCTGGTGGCCGCAGGACGAATGACGGGGTTTGCCCACGCCGTCACGACGGTGCGCACCAGGGCTTCGCCCAGTTCGCCAAGCGGGCTGGTCATTGCCTGGGCAACCAGCTCCCTAGGATTAACCGGCATATTGAGGGCTTCGAGGAAGAGCCCGGTCTTGTCTTTGAAGTAGTGGTGAACCAGAGCCGAATCGACACCCGCGCGGCGCGCCACGGAACGAATGCTTGCCGCCTCGAAACCTACGGTGCTGAATTCCTCGGTAGCGGCTTTCAAGATTTTCCGGCGGGTCGAACCCGTGGTGCTGCCCCTAGGCCGCCCACGGCCGCGTGGTGCGGCGTTCGGGTATTCGGATTCCTGATTCACGGATCAAGCATACGTCTTGGGTACCTCAGCGGCGTTTGGCCCACAGACCGAGAACTACGAGCAAGTAGGCGAGCATGGCAAATCCGAGCAGGCGGTGCTCTCCCCACACGACGGTATTGGATACCGAGCAGTGCAACTCGGCGCCTTGGCCCAGACAGGAACGCATCGCATAATTCAAGGCAATGAAAAGGGTCAGGCCCAAATATATGCCTACGGCAAGCAATACGAACTTCAGTAGCCTCCGCTGGGAGGAACGGCTCATCATGCAAACAAGTATCCGCCCCTTTCCATGGTTGGCAAGGGGCGGATCTCAAGGCTCAGGCTACGGCTTTTTAGCCTTGCCGGCAGCTGGTTCGCTGGCGCCTTCGGCGACGAGCTCACCGTGCAGGGTCGCCACCGAGGGGTATTGCAGATCCGGGCGGAACGGGAAGGTGTCAACATCGCCGGCGGCGGTGATGCCGGTGTGGACCAGCGCGGTCAACAGTCCGGCTTCCATGCCGGCAATGATGTCGGTGTCCATCCGGTCGCCGATCATTGCGGTGGTTTCCGAGTGCGCGTCGATCCGGTTCAGAGCCGAACGGAACATCATTGGATTGGGCTTGCCCACCACATACGGTTCGCGGTTGGTGGCCCGAGTGATCAGCGCCGCCACCGCGCCGGTGGCCGGTAGCAGGCCCTCGGACGAGGGGCCGGTGGCGTCCGGGTTGGTCGCGATGAAGCGTGCGCCACCCTCGATCAAACGAATCGCCTTGGTAATGGCCTCAAATGAGTAAGTGCGGGTCTCACCGAGCACCACATAATCCGGATTCTGATCGGTCATGATGAACCCGGCATCGTGCAAGGCGGTGGTCAAACCAGCTTCACCGATTACGAATGCACGTCCGCCGGGACGCTGACGTGCCAGGAACTCGGCGGTGGCCAGGGCGGAGGTCCAGATGTTTTGCTCCGGAACGTCCAAGCCCGAGGCGAGCAATCGGGCACGCAGGTCGCGTGGGGTGTAGATCGAGTTATTGGTCAACACGAGGAATCGCAAATCATTCTCGCGCCAGTACTGAATCAGCTCGGCGGCACCCTTGATTGCCTGATTCTCATGGACAAGCACGCCGTCCATGTCGGTCAGCCACGTTTTGATGTCGTGGATGGTGCGCGAAGCTCGAGTTATGGTCGTCACGAGGTGTTATTCCTCCTTGGGCAGTGATGGTGGGACGTTTCGTCATTGATCAACTTCCCTGATGCTAAAAGCCTACACAGCAATTGCCGTAAGTGCCGTGAACGTGGACACCTCGCCGAACAACTACCCTTAAAGAGTGAACGAAGAATCGCAGGAACCCACGGCAGACCCAGCAGCACAACACATCATCGGCGTTGGCCCTTGGCAGGGTGAACTTCCGACCGATGCGCACTATGACCCTGAACTGCTGGCCCAAGGCGACCGGCGCAACGTCGCCGACAAGTACCGCTACTGGTTGATGGACTCGATCATTGCAGATCTCGACGAACGCCGCCACGATTTCCATATCGCCATCGAGAACTGGCAGCATGACATGAATATCGGCACCGTGGTGCGTTCCGCAAACGCCTTCCTCGCCAAGGAGGTCCATATCATCGGCCGCCGACGCTGGAATCGCCGAGGTGCGATGGTGACCGATCGTTACCAACATGTCCGCCACCATGCCACCGTGGATGAATTCGTGATCTGGGCAGAAGGTGAAGGGCTGACCATTTTGGGGATTGATATTTTCCCCGATTCGGTCCCTCTGGAGACATACGAACTTCCACGAAACTGTGTGCTGGTGTTCGGCCAAGAAGGCCCGGGCCTCAGCCCAGAGGTGCATGCGGCAGCGAAAGACACCCTTTCAATTGAGCAGTTTGGTTCAACTCGATCGATAAACGCGGCTTCGGCGGCCGGTATCGCCATGCATGCCTGGGTCCGCAGGCACGTCTTTGGGCAACGCGTGAGTTAACAAAGGAATAAACATCTGTCTTTTAGACAAAAGTTTATTCGAGCATCTGGATTAGTTGTGAAATACACCATAGGCTAGGCCTTGGTTATACATTCGTGATCTGGGAGCGGCAGTAGTGAAACGGCGACATCAGGTAAACCACGACTTATTACTTATCGGCTTGCCCCGGAAAAGGAAACGTCTGATCGTATGGGCCACCTCAGTGGTGGCCGCCATTGGTCTCACAGGCGCGCTCGCAATTCCTATTGTTGCGCAAACAGCCGATGATCGTCAGGGCAATATGCCCATCGCCATCGATGCGCAGGCCGCGCCCGCAAACTTCAGCAACCCGGTCTACGTCAATCAGGACGCTCCTTTGAACGCCTTCGGCGGATCGGGGCGGGCCCTTGCCATTGATGGCCGGCCCTTGGGGATGGTTGAAGGCGCCGCCGAGACTTCCGAGGACTCCGAGAACGAAACCGAAACCGCACTTCTCGCAGGAGCCGTAGGCACCATCGGGCAGCTTCCCGGTGACTTGCAACTGATGCACCCGGTCCCTACCCGACGCATCTCCAGCCCCTATGGGTGGCGCAGCAATCCCACCGGTCCAGGAAACCAGATCCACATCGGACAGGACTACCCAATCTCTTGTGGATCTCCGGTGTACGCCAGTGAAGCTGGTCGCGTCATCGTCTCCGGATGGCACGGCCACTCGGGCATGCGCGTCACCATTGACCACGGAAGCAACGTGCAGACCGGCTATAGCCACAACTCAAAGCTATTGGCCAAGATTGGCCAGGAGGTCAAGCAGGGCGAGCTGATCGCGCTCGCGGGAACCACCGGCAATTCGACGGGTTGCCACGTGCACTTCGAAGTGATCGTCAACGGTCGCTGGCACGATCCACGCAACTACCTGCCAGGGATCCCCGGCCAGCCCAAGGCAATGATCGATTCGAGCCGACTGACGGTGAACTCGAACAGTGCGCCAAAGGGCAACGGATCCAACGGCCCGCAATCACAGGGGCCGGACCGCAACGAGAGCTCGGATCCTGATGTAGTGATTCCACGCGACGACACTCCAGTGGTGCCTATGCCAAAGCCAAAGCCAAAGCCAAGCCCGAGCGAATCGAACTCGCCATCACCGACGGACTCCAAGTCGCCATCGCCTACGGATTCGAAATCTCCGTCGCCTACTGACTCGAAGTCGCCCTCACCGACGGACTCGAAGTCTCCATCACCGACCGATTCCAAGTCGCCTTCACCAACGGAAGAGACGACACCGACTGAGGGGTCGGGGGAAACCACTCCATCCGGGGATCCAACGCAGGATACATCTACCCCAACGAAGCCTAAGGCTACGGAAACAGCACCGAAGACCAGTGACTCTTCTACTCCGGATAAGCAGGAATCGACTTCTGCAGTCCCGGAAACCAAGGGTTCCTCGGCACCGCCGGCAACGTCAAGCACGGTAACCCCTGAGACTACCGGGTCATCCGGCGCTTCGCAGTCCTCGGGGTCGGCCAGCAAGTAGCAGTTCACCGAAAACCGCGAGTGGAAGTCAGCCAAAGGCTGGGTTTCACTCGCGGTTTTCAGCTTTAACACGCTTCATCACGTGTCACGTTCGGAGATCTACGCCACGTCACACCCCGCTGCCGATAGGATGGGGTGAGAAACGCCGTCAAAGGCGACGCGTCCACCCTCGCTAAACACAAGGAGTGAAGCATGCCTATCGCAACCCCCGATAAGTACAATGCAATGATCGATGCCGCCAAGGCTGGCGGGTACGCCTTCCCGGCGGTCAACGTCACCAGCTCGCAGACGCTGAACGCCGCAATCCGCGGCTTCGCCGAAGCGGAATCGGATGGCATCATCCAGGTATCCACCGGTGGCGCAGCCTACTGGTCCGGTGCCTCAATCAAAGACATGGTGACCGGCTCGCTCGGTTTTGCCGCCTTCGCCCGCCAGGTAGCCAAGAGCTACGGCGTGAACATCGCGTTGCACACCGACCACTGCCCGGCCGACAAGCTAGACTCCTTCGTGCTGCCGCTACTTGCAGCCTCCGAGGCAGAGGTCGCCGCAGGCCGCGACCCATTCTTCAACTCGCACATGTGGGACGGCTCGGCCGAAACCCTGGAAGAGAACCTGCGCATCGCAGCCGAGCTGCTGCCACGCACCGCTGCCGCCAAGCAGATCCTCGAAGTTGAAATCGGTACCGTAGGCGGCGAAGAAGACGGTGTGGAGAACGCCATCAACGACAAGCTGTACACCACCGTTGAAGACGCGCTGGCTACCATCGAAGCCTTGGGCTCCGGCGAAAAGGGCCGCTACATCACCGCGCTGACCTTCGGCAACGTGCACGGCGTCTACAAGCCAGGTGGCGTGAAGCTGCGTCCGGAGATCCTGAAGGATATCCAGGCTCAGGTTGGTGCAAAACTGGGCAAGGCCAACCCGTTCGATCTGGTCTTCCACGGCGGTTCGGGCTCCTCCGACAAGGAAATCGCTGACGCGGTGTCCTACGGTGTCATCAAGATGAACATCGATACCGACACCCAGTACGCCTTTACGCGCCCGGTGGCCGGCCACATGTTCGCCAACTATGATGGCGTGCTGAAGATTGACGGCGAAGTAGGCAACAAGAAGACCTATGACCCACGCGTCTGGGGTGCCAAGGCCGAAGAGTCCATGGCGGCTCGCATCGTTGAGGGCGCACGTCAGCTCGGCTCGGCCGGAAAGTCGTTGAAGTAACAATGGCCGGCGAGAATCTACTGGGTATCCCAGAGACACTGCTGCCCGAGGAAACCGACGTGCTTGCGCGTCTGGATGCCGGGGATGAGCCGTTAGACCTTGCAGCGAAGTTCCCTTCGTCTTCACTGGTGTGGGCGCTGTTGGCCAATGAGGCGCACGCAGAGGGCCGCACCGTGGAATCTTACGCGTTTGCCCGGGTGGGCTACCACCGTGGCTTGGACTCGTTGCGCAAATCAGGCTGGCGTGGACAGGGGCCCGTTCCTTGGCGCCATGAACCAAACCGCGGTTTCCTGCGTTCGCTTTACGCGCTGGGTCGAGCGGCTGCAGCCATCGGCGAAGCCGAGGAAGTTGAGCGAATTGAAAAATTCCTCAATGATTCGGATTCCAGCGCCAAGGGCTCCATCGAAGCCGAGTAGTAACGAATTAATAAGACGGACGAAAACCATTCGGGTTTTCGTCCGTCTTTTTTGATTCCAAATTGCAATTCGCAATATGTCCTTTGACCGGAAGAGATGAGTATTGAGCTTGAAAGCCATCTGCGGTCCGAGTCAAGCTGCATATTCCGGATGTTCCTGAGCGGAGATTTGGTGGCGAACCCGACCCATGATTCTCTGTTTGACTTGTGCTTTACAGAAGTATTTGGGGAGGAAGAACAGAAAAGTATCCCCACTGGATGAAAATGAGACCGTTCTCATCAAGTTCTACTTTAAGACTCATATTGTTAACCTAGAGTTCAAGTTTGTGAACGAATCATCACCTTATTTCAGTGAAGGGAATCCACCATGCTGTCATTTTGGCTGGCGCTAGCTTCGAACATTGTCGGTATTACGGTCCTCGTCTACTTCGTGTATTTCCGCCGTCATTTCCGGCGAGATTTGGTTTTGGCCTATATTGCCTTGAGCATGGGTATTTTCGCCGTGACTATGCTGCTTTCCGGTAGCGGCGCAGGCATGGGCCTGGGTCTTGGCCTCTTCGGCATTCTGTCGATCATTCGACTGCGTTCGGATACCTTGACCCAAGAAGAGGTCGCTTACTACTTCATTTCTCTAGCGATTGGCCTGGTCAACGGCCTTCATCCGGAACCGGCCTGGTTGGCACCGGCAGCCACCGGCGCCCTGGTGCTGGTCATGTTCCTCGCCGACCACCCGCGCTTTGCGCCACGTACCGATCGCCAGACGGTGACCTTAGAGAAGGCCTACCCGCAGAAGCCTGAATTGGTGGCAGCGCTTGAAGAACTGCTCGATGCGAAGGTGCTGCGCACCGTTGTAGTTGAGCTCGACATGGTTCGCGATCTGACCATCGTAGATGTACGTTTCCGCACGAATCAGGCCAGCAAGCCGAGCACCAAAACCGACGACTTCTCGGGAACCTATGAACTGGCCAATACGCTGCCGGTCTCGGGGAACAGCGTCAAGCAGGAGTTGTGGTCCAAATGACCACCGAGGCGAGGACCTTCTCCTGCGCACGTGAAGCCATCGAAGCGGCGGTCGATGGCCGCTCGCCGATAGGGTTAGCGGAAGTCATTTCGGAAGCTGCGTTGCAGACACGCGTGGATCGCAAATTTCTGCTCACTCCAGATGAATTTACCGCTCTCTCCGAGCGTCTGGGGGAGCAATTCAAAATCATGGAGATCGACGGACTTCGCACCTTCCGCTATGAATCCGTGTACTTCGACACCGAGGACTTTGAGCAGTACCGAGCTCACCGCCAGGGCCGACGCCGGCGCTACAAGGTCCGCTCGCGGACCTACGCGGACACCGGACTGTCGATGTTCGAGATCAAAACCAAGGGACTTCGCGGATCCACCGTGAAACACCGCGTGGAACAAGATCCGCGGTTGGCTGGCGAGCTGACCGCTGAGAACGCCGAGTTCCTCGAACAAGTGCTGGCCACCGAGTATGGAGCGGAAGCGCCGGACTTGGCACCAGTGCTCGATAGCTCCTATGTTCGTGCGACCTTCGTGAACCCCATCGACGGTGAACGAGTAACCTGCGATGTGGAATTGGCCTACGCCAATGGCGAGCAGCAGATCGCCGGACCAGATCTGATCGTCGTGGAAACCAAATCTGCCGACGGACGTGGAGCTTCAGACCGAGCGCTTGCCGAATTGGGCATCCGCGAGGTCAGCATGTCGAAGTACTGCATAGGCATCGCTTTATTGCATCCGGAACTGCCTGCTAACCGCTGGAGCCGTTTGTTGGAACAGCGCTTTGGCGCACGGCGTCGTACGGTGTCCTATCCGGCAAGACGCCGGCCAGCGGTACGCAGCTAAACATCAAAGTGTGCCGACCTGGGGGATGATCGCTTATACGAGAACCCCCTAGGGTTTTGCGCGCTAGCGCGTGGCGGCCAGCCGGTATCCAACTCCGCGCACGGTTTCAAAGCGTTCCCCGCCGAGTTTGTTGCGCAGGTAGCGCACGTAGACGTCCACCACATTCGAGCCCGGATCAAAGTCGTAGCCCCAAACACGAGATAGCAGCTGCTCGCGGCTGAGCACCTGGCCTGGATTACGCAAGAACGCCTCAGCTAAGGCGAATTCTCGGGCGGATAACTCGATTTCCTTATCCGCGATACTGACCCGGCGGCGCAATAAATCCATTTCCAGGTCGCCGTGGTTCAGTACCGAGGATTCGCTGGCGCTGTCTTCGGTACGCAGGCGCAAGCGCACCCGAGCTAACAGCTCGTCAAAATGGAATGGTTTTGCCATGTAGTCATCGGCGCCGTTCTGCAAGCCGGTGACGGTGTCTTCCACGCTGCCTCGCGCGGTCAGAATGATCACTGGTGTTTCGATCTGCGCTGCACGCATCCGCCGCAGCACCGAGAAGCCATCTTCATCAGGCAGCCCGAGGTCCAAGATGATCAGTTCATAGTCGCCGTCGAGGGCCAGATCGAAGCCATCGCGCCCGGTTCCTGCAACAGCTGAAGTCAGCCCCGCGGCGCGTAGGCCTTTGGCGATAAATGAACTGATGCGAGGTTCGTCTTCAACGATCAGGATTCGACTCATGCTTCGGTACCTCGTGTAGTTAGTGGGATATCGATATAGAACGTGGAGCCCTTATTCGGTTCGGAATCCACCCAGACACGGCCGCCGTGGGCGGTGGCTATTGCAGAGACAATATTGAGGCCCAGCCCAGATCCATCTGCGCGTACCGAATTCTTGCCTCGACCGAAGCGCTCGAAAATGCGGTCGATGTCATCGGGCTGGATGCCGACGCCGGTATCCGAGACCCACCAGCGCAATAAGGTATCCCCGTGGCCGTCTCGAAGCACTTCGTTGCCCAACCCGATTCGAGTTCCGTCCGTGGAAAACTTCACGGCATTGGCGCAGAGCTGCAGCATAGCTTGGGTTATGCGCGTTTGATCCAGGTTAACCGTGGATTCGGAACGATAATCCACTCTCCAGTGGCGATCGCCCAGACCCCTGGCTTTGTCCAGAATGTCATCCAATAGCGTGCCAACCTCGGTTGGCTGAGGCTGGATGAAGTCTGCTCGATTGGATTTAGCCAACATGACAAGATCATTGATGAGCAGGCTCATGCGCCCCATTTCATCCAGCGCTATTTCTTTGCTCTGCTGCACATCTTCCGGGTCGTGCGTGTCCATGAGCTCGAGGTGGCCGCTGACGATTGTGACCGGGGTGCGCAGTTCATGCCCGACATCGTCGAGCAGCTGCCGCTGTGACTTCAGCGCACCTTCCAAGCGGTCAAGCATTTCGTTAATGGTCACAGTCAGCTCGGCGAATTCGTCATTCCCGGTGACTTCGATTCGCCGCGAGAGGTCGCTTTCCGAGATTTGATGCGCGGTAGTCTGCAGCCTGCGTATCGGCTCCAGGGTCCGATTCACCACCAGCCACGAGGCACCGGCCGCAAGCGCCATCACCAAGACCCCAACCGCAGAGAAAATAGCAAAATTTCGGTCATCGGCGCGTGCTTCTCCGAGGTAGTCATAGGCGAGCACAAATGCGCTGAAACTAGGATCTTCTGGAAGCTGCACCGGGACGATAACCGCCCGATATGTGGTCATCTCCGTCTTGACGGTCCCCAAATGGATATGGCTGTCGGTTTTGCTCCGTTCGGCCCAAGCCAGAAATTCTGGGTCGTCCTCCAGCCGTAGCTGGACGACGTCCGGTGCGGTCCACTGAACCTCGCCTCCGGCCAGTCCGAGCATTCCCTGATGCCGTGAGGGCAACGTGCGCTGCATGGCCGTGTACAGCAGGTCCTCGGCCTTTTCGAAGTGCTGCAAGGTGCGCGGATCCACGCCAGTTTCGGCGAGTACGCCGAACTCCTGCACGGTACGCGACAACGAGTCATCGAGCCGCTCATTGAGCTCGTGGCGTTGTACCGCGTAACTCGCGGCGCCGGCTACGAGCAATGCCAAGCCAACGACCAATAGCATGCCGGTGAGCACTCGTGCGCGAATAGACCATGAGCGCCTAGTCGTCATCGTCGTCTAGCTCGTCATCGTCATCGTCGTCATAATCGTCATCATAGTCGTCGTCATCGTCGTAAGTATTCGCCGAGGGTGGCAGCGGGACCACCGGCTTCTTGGTCGGTTTTGGCTTCACCGTGGGCTGCTTTGTCGGCTTTGCCTTGGGCGTTTCCGTGACGGTGCTTTTACTTGGAGCAGCCCTCTTCGTAGGTTCCTCGCTTATAGATGGCGATGGAGAAGGCGAGGGAGTCTCGGAGGAGGTAAAAGTCGGGGAGTTGGGCACCTCGCTGGTGGGTGAGGTGCGATCTTCGTTAATGATGAAGCCGTTGCCCAGATCCTTGTCCATTGGGTCTGCGATGACCTGCCGAATACCTAGAAATCCCAAGAGCACTACGACGATCACGATGATCGAGAGCGCGAGGCGGCGCAACGTTTCCAATCCCATGCAACCCATTGTCTCTGAGCCAGATTAGACCAAGATGAGAAGTGGCCTAAGTCGCCACGAAAAATTGATCGCGAGGAAGGGCTCTGGTGTCACCGATGTTGCAGACAGCATGCTCTGACGCGTGGGCGCCGCGCGTTGAACAATTATCGGGTTCGACTTAAATTCTAGATTCTGATGTTCCATGCAGCTCGGGATCAGTGCAGGTGTTCGAAAATGATGTTCGTTTGCGTGGATGAAAACGCGTTATTGGCGCCCAAGTGGCTCGCAACGAACGTGCGCAACTCATCGATTGAACGGGTGGCCACGCGGACCAGCAGATCCGGAGTGCCACCAAGGACAAATACGTCACGGACCTGTGGCAGGTCAGCTAGGTTCTTTGCTGCGGGAAGCATCCGGTCGCGGGCTTGTGCGGCTACGACCACGGAGATCATGGCATGGACCGTGACCCCGAGGAGTTTTTCATTGATTCTTGCGTGGTAACCCTCAATGATGCCGCGGGTCCACAACGCCTTGACTCTGCCAAGGCAAGTGGAGGGGGCAAGGCCCACGCGTTGAGCCAAAATATTGTTGGCCAGCCGCGCATCCTTGTGCAGCTCGACGAGAATCGCAAGATCGGTTTCATCCACCTGAACGGAATTCGACTGGGCAGGTCCAGAGCTGGCCCATGCTGAACCTGACACGGAATATTCTCCTAGTTCTTTGCGAAAGTTCGAAAGTTAAACAAATCTTCCACTGTTGATTCTACGATGAATGCAAAGGTGAGTTCTCAGAGAAAGCGAACATAGTATGAGCACAGTGGTCAGTCGAGAAAAGTTGGAGCTATTGGACCGCCAGGATGCGCTAGCCTCCTTCAAGGATCGGTTCCTGCTGCCCGACGGGGTGCTGTACCTGGACGGAAATTCGCTGGGCCCGCTTCCGGCCGGGGCAGCCGAGCGTGCTGCAGAGGTGGTGAATGTCGAGTGGGGACAAGGGTTGATCCGTTCGTGGAACAGCGCCGGATGGTTTGAGATGCCCACTCGGTTGGGTGACAAACTCGGATCCTTGCTTGGTGCCAACCCGGGCGAGACTGTGGTTACCGATACCACCAGCCTGAACCTCTTCAAGGCCTTGGCTTCGGCGCTTCGCATCCAGCAGGTCGATGGCCCGGGCCGCCGTGTGATCATCACCGAACGCGACAATTTCCCCACCGACATCTACATTGCCGAAGGTCTCGCCGAGTTGCTGAACTCGGTCGGTGCAGAAACCGGCATTCGCTACGAAGTGAAATTGATCGACAACGAAACCGAGCTGCGTGCCGCATTGGGCGAGGACACCGCGGTCCTCTCGCTGTCGCACGTTAACTATCGCACCGGCTCCATGTGGGACATGGCGGCGATAACCGAAGCGGTCCACGAAGCGGGGGGACTGGCAATTTGGGATCTGGCGCATGCTGCCGGCGCCGTTCCCGTAGATCTAAACGCCGCAAAGGCCGACTACGCGGTTGGGTGCACCTACAAATACCTCAACGGCGGCCCGGGATCCCCGGCTTTCATCTGGGTCAACGCCCGGCATCAGGACCGCTTCTGGCAACCGCTCACGGGATGGTGGTCCCACCAGGCGCCCTTCGAAATGGCGGAGCAGTACACCCCGGCAAATGATGTACGCCGATTCATGTGCGGCACCCAGCCGGTAACGTCCATGGCGATGATCGAGGTGGGCCTGGATATCGCAGTGGAAGCCGAGATGGAATTGGTCCGGGCGAAGTCCTTGGAACTCACCGACCTATTCATCGAACTTGTCGAGACTCGGTGTGCCGGACACGGGCTCGAGCTGATTACCCCACGTGAGCATGGGCAGCGCGGAAGCCATGTGAGTTTCCATCATCCGAACGGCTACGAGATCATTGCGGCGTTGATCGAACGCGGCGTGATTGGTGACTACCGGGAGCCTGCGGTGCTGCGCTTTGGCATCACGCCGCTGTATCTGAGCCGTACGGATATCTGGGATGCGGTGGAGATCTTGCGTGAAGTTCTGCACACAGGCCACTGGCAACGCGAAGAGTTTGCCGTGCGAAACGCCGTGACATAGCAGGAATACTAGGCGCGGGCGCCGAATGGCTCCCAAAACCGCTCAGCCGAGGCGATAGTACGCTTGAACGCAGCGAGGCAGCTGGTGCCTCGCTGCGTTTTCTTTGAGGGGTGCTGCGCAACGTGGGAACTGAACCTGCGAACAATGTACCGGGTGGCATGGGGCTGAAAAAGTCGCTTACCACGGCCCAGATGACCATGATCGCCCTCGGCGGGGCGATTGGCACCGGCCTATTCATGGGCAGCAAGCTTGGCATCCTGCTGGCCGGGCCTTCGGTGATCATCAGCTACGTTGTTGGTGGCATTATCGCCCTGCTGGTGATGGGCGCGCTGTCGGAAATGACTGTGCATCAACCTGTGGCCGGTTCGTTCGGTGTGTACGCGGAGAAGTACCTTGGGCACTTCGCCGGGTACCTGACCAAGTACCTTTACTGGTCCGCGTTGGTCTTCGCGGTGGGAACCGAAGTCAGCGTGGTGGGGGAGTACATGCAGTACTGGTTCCCCGATATTCCCGGATTGTTCTGGGTGAGCGTCTTCTCTTTGGCACTTCTCGCGGTGAACATGAACAGCGTGAAGTTTTTTGGAACCACTGAATATTGGTTCTCCGCGATCAAGGTTTTCGCGATCGTCGCTTTCATTATTATCGCCGCATGGCTGGTATTCCATGACCCAAATGACCAGTTTGGTATCGCCAACTACAGCGCCGAATCAGGGTTCTTCGTCAACGGCGTCTGGGGCACTTGGAATGCGGTGATCGTCGCAATTTTCTCTTATATGGGCATCGAAGCAATCTCCATTGCAGCCGCGGAATCACGCAATCCGCAGATCGCGGTGCGCAAAGCCTTCAAGACGACTTTCCTGCGCCTGTTGCTGTTCTATGTGTTCACCATGGGGCTGATCCTCGCGATCGCACCAACCAGCGAACTGGTCAATGGCGGTTCGCCCTTCGTGACCGTGATGAGCCTGATGGGTGTACCCTTCGCCGACTCGGTGCTGAACTTCGTGTTGATCATCGCTGCCCTTTCAGCCATGAACGCGCAACTTTATGCGGCGACTCGCATGCTCAACTCCTTGGCGGATTCCGGCCATGCTCCACCTCTTGCACGAAAGCTCAACGTGAAGGGCTCGCCTATTCACGCGGTCTGGATGTCTGCTGGCGGGATTGCTGTCGCGGCGCTGGTCTACGGGCTTGTCCCGGATGGCGGCCTGGGCATCATGATCTCGCTGGCGACTTTTGGTGCCATCGCCACCTGGTTCATGATTCTCCTAACTCACTTAGCCTTCCGCCGACACATCGGCAAAGAACAAATCCGCCTGGACTTCAGGCTGCCGGGCTACCCGACCGCTTCGTTGCTTGGCGCGATACTTCTCACGGGCTTGCTGGCCACCTCGTTTTTCACCGAGCAGTTCACCTACACCCTGGTCTTCGGCATTCCGTTTGTGGTCGTGATGTCGCTGCTCTATAAGCTCATCTTCGCCCGCAAACAGGCGAAGACCGCCGCTTGAAGTGCGAACCGGCAGTCTTTACCGGGCCACGGATAATGGCAGGATCTTCTGATCTGGAGGTTGAGCTGATCCGGGGGAGCCGCGCCACCCACCAACCGACTCTGGAGCTGGTGACCAATCAGTCGAATTCTGGCCAAAGCTTCCAGAATCCAGTCGAGATGAATAACTCTGGTGAAGCTATTTCTAGGCTCTCACACGGTCTGGCCACGCGTAGCACCGCGTAAACGGCAAGCGTGGCCGGGCGCACTAAGATCGTAATGGGCCGGTGAAGGTCTGGCATCAATTTCTTGAAGGGGCAAATGTGGCCAAGCTGTATTTTCGATACGGAGCAATGAACTCGGGTAAGTCAACGAGCTTGTTGCAGGCTGCCTTCAACTACGAGGAGCGCGGTCAGCGAATCTTGTTGGCCAAACCAGGTGTTGACACCAAGGGGGAAACCTCGATTGTTTCGCGACTTGGACTGAAGCGCGAAGTAGATTTTGTTATCGGTCCTAAAGGCGATGTACGTACTCAGTTCGCCAGTATCGCTTCGGGGGACGACCCTGATGCCCTGCTGCCACATGTCGACGCCCCACCGGTGGCATGCCTGCTGGTCGATGAGGCGCAGTTCCTGAACCGTGAACAGGTAGACGACCTATTGCGGATCGCGGTCCTAGACAATGTTCCGGTGCTTGCTTACGGCATCCGCACCGACTTCCGCACCCGGGCATTCCCCGGTTCCGCACGCCTGATGGAGTTGGCGCACTCGCTTGAGGAGCTGAAGACTATCTGTCGCTGCGGGCGCAAGGCAATGTTCAATACGCGCCGCGTCGGTGATCAGGTGGTCTTCGACGGTGATCAGGTGGCCATCGACGGGGAAGACGTCTGGTACGAATCGCTATGCGCCGCTTGCTACCTTGAAGTTTCTGGCGCGCGCCTAGGCTGAGACCAACTGACTTTCATTTTTTGTTGGTGATCCCTGAACTGCGCGGTCCGTCAACTTAGAATCGGTGGAGTGCTCAGGCGATAAAGGTCCCTGGGGTCGCGCCTAGGACATTGCGGAAATGCCGAATCATATGTGGTTGGTCGTGGAACCCTGCCGTTATGGCCGCTTCGGCCGAACTCTTGCCGGCACGGAGCAACCTGCGAGCGAGATCGACGCGACGCCCGGTGACATAACGATGCGGGGCGATTCCGTAGGCTTGGGAAAATGTGCGCACCAAGTGGCTTGGATGGGCGTCTAGAACTATCCCTGCCTCGGCGAGTGTGAAGGAATCGGTGAGATGCTCATCAAGCAGGCTGCGTAATTTGCGTGCCAGCGGAACGTCTCGCAGCTGTGAGCCGGGCGCGCCTAAGCAAGAGGAAACAAGCAACTGAAGCTCCAGCACCCCGTTCTCTGCAGCTAATCCATCGGCCGTGGAACTGAGCGCCTGATGAATGGACTTCACCGTAGCGACGGCGGCACTTTGGCTGATTCGAGGGTGGTCGGCTACCAAGCCAGAACGCCCTACATCAACCCATTCGGGTTCCAGGTACAAAACTCGTTTGCGAAATCCTTGTCCTTCAATTGCCGAGCGTCCGTCGTGGGCTATGCCTGGCGGAAGCAGCGTGATCGAAGCGGGGATTGCTGCGTGCGCGGTGCGGTCCAATTTGTACGAAACGGCGCCTTCATCAATCAACAGCACGGTCCATGAGTCATGGGTATGCGCCGGATAGGCATGCTGCTCGAACCGAGCGTGGAGCACTTCCTGCACGAGCGGCACTTGTGGATGCCAGACTCGCGCTAAATCGCTCATGTCATAAACGTACAATACAATTCTGGATCCGCGTGCCAAGGTCAATAGCATGAATGAAAGCGCAATTGCATCCCGAGAATCAACGTCCGAAATCCCTGAGATCCGCTTTGACACTAAGGTCATTGTGGTATTGCACGAGGATCTTTTGCCCTGGCAGGAGTTGAACGTCACGGCGTTCCTCATGACCGGTATCGCCACGAGCGAGCCCGGCTTGGTGGGCAAGCACTATGAGGACGGGGACGGAAACAGCTATTTGCCGATGCTTCGCCAACCCGTAATGGTGATGAGTGCTGATGCTGAAACTTTGGGCAAAATTCGCAGCAAGGCGATCGGGCGAGGGCTGCCCTTGGCGCTCTACACCCGTGATCTTTTTGCCACGCAACTCGACGCCGCTAACAGGGCCGCAGTCGCGGCGGTGACCTCAGAGCAACTGGACCTTGCCGGCGTTGCGCTACGTGGCCCGAAAAACGCGGTTGACCGGGCCGTCAAGGGCGCTCAGCTGCATCGATAAATCGTTTGCGCTGCGGCTACCGCTAGGTGGGCTCAGGGTTAAGCTTCCTTGAACAGCCCGGTGATTGCGCACCGCAGACCCCAATCAAAACCATCGGCCTGTGGTGCGTCTACGTCGAGCTGAACGAGGTTTTGCCGGTAGGCTACCGAGCCCAGAACATGGTTCAGGAGCAGCTGCTGTCCGAACCGAGCATGCTCAACCGAGAGCCCTGCGCTCACGAGTAATTCTCGCAGTTGCAGCATGGGGTTCAGCTCCTTGACTTGCAATGCTGTGGCAACTTCGATGACTTCGGGGCTGTCCTGAATTGGTAATAATGCCAGATACAGGTTTCTGCTCAGCTGCAGGACCGCATCCGCTGGGCTACTGAAATGCTCCGCGTTGACCCTTAGCGGCTCGGTGTTCAGCAACTGGGCTGCTACTTGTGCGAGTAGCTCTTGCTTGTTCTTGACATGCCAGTACAGGGCGCCAACCTGAACGTCGAGCTCTTTTGCCAAGCGACGCATGGACAGATCAGCCAATCCAAACTGCTGCAGGATGTCGACCGCTGTGTTCACGACCGTTAACTGAGTCAATGCCATGCGACTTAGTCTAGTCGCATGGCATCAACGCATCCTGCTATTGCTCCTAGAGCAGCGCTGGTACTCCGACTCGCTACTCGATAAGACCTACTCGAAAAGGCGCGAAAACAATGGGCGCAATTGGGAACTGGCGGTTTCACCGTGCCCCGGATGCTCGCGGGAAAGCTTCCCGACACCAATCAACAACGGATTGCCGACGACGCCACCGATGCTATTGCGATCCGTCGTAATGATGGAAGAGAACTTCTTGTGTTCGGTAGGCGGAATGCCAGTCGAGAAAGTCGCCTAGAGACTGACCACTACCAGACTGCCGAAACAAGGAACGTCGGACAGGTTCATAAGCTGCGGGTGTCCCGATGCTCGTCTAGCAATTTCGGGCCCCGGCGCGCTTGATTAAACGTAGATCCCTTGAACAGCGGAGTGTGCACGTTGTACGGGGGATCTGCGTATTTGATCAAAAATCCCCAACTCAATAAGTGTTACCGAGATAGAATTTTTGCTGTTCATCCATTCAGGAGAGTAGGCGGTTCATGCGGCATCATCTTGAGGTGCTATTTTTTGCCTTTTCAGCAGGATGCGCAGTCCTTGTCGGCTTCAGCGGAAACATTGTGTTGCTGATCGTTGCGCAATTTGTTTCGGCGTAGCTTTATTGGATTACCGTGCGCCCATATATTTTGAGGTGCCCTAGGGGCGTTGCAAAGTCCTATCGCACCAACGCGGCAATCCTCGTTGTCGCGGGAGTCCTGTGCCTTTTGGAACTGTTCCCGTTTATCATCGGGCTCCTGCTTCCAGGCCTGGCTTTCATCATCGGCGCGCGGGCTCGGCGCTATGGGCATCCAAAACCGGAATGCAATGACGTTCCGCGTCATTTGCAGTTCTTCTGAGTTGGCAGGGGCGAATCAGCGGCCTTTGCTGCATTGAGCAGGTAAATTTCTAGTGAAGTTCGTTGATTAGTACAGTAGCGTTGCCAGAGGGTCAGCCGAAGGCTCTACGCCGGTCTCGGTGTCAGCGTCTTGACTGTATCCTTCGGGGAGTGCCAAATCCCGCTTGGGCGACGTACAAACACCATCGCACTTGGTACGTGACTTGCCAGGATCCCCGCGTCATGCCAGCACCGGTATCAAGCTCGGGTGCGCCGGCAACTACTGTGTCCTAGTTGACCGGTGAGTTTCGGGTCAAAGTTCACCGTGGGGACCACCGATTTTTGGCTCCCGAATGGGTTTAGCCTGTTGAGGCACTTGTGGTTCCGCGAAACTATTGCGACTTGAATACAGCGAAATTGTTATTCAATACCTGATGAAATAATGTTTTGACCTGCAGTCTTTTGCTACCAGACTCATCTCGAACAACTGCGATACAGGAAGTGTCCTGGTTTGAAAGTAGGCACCTATGCGCAATACAGGGCTAATGCTTGCAATCGCAGTGGCATTTACCTATGCGGTCTTTGCCGGATTCATGGTCACGCTACTGAGCGATGAGGTGACAATTCCAGATGCAACACAGCTCAGGGTTAGCGGCGATACAAGCACAACTAATGGTGCCGGACTACCGGCCCTGGTTCACGACGTGGCCAATTCGACTGATGCTGTCATTGTTCGTGAATCCATTGATTTACACGATCCAAGCTTGCGTCATTTTTTCGTTGAACTTGGGGACTCTGAAAGCACGGTGGCCTCATGGTTCGAAGACGGTTACCCGGGCTTCAGCGCCGGACAGTCTACGCAGATACACGATGCCAGCGAACTTCTCGGAGTTGATCCTCGTGGAACTTACTACACGTTGGGGCCTTCCGAAGCCGCCGAAAAAGTTGCGCGTACCTTCACTGATCTTGGGTATACCGTGGAACAGCACGAAGCGGGATCAATCGCAGTGTTCTTGCTTGAGGGACCTTTTGCTTTCTCTACCCTGATTGCCGCGTTGCTTGTTGCCTTATTGGTAGGAATCGCCGTCACGACGAACGTAAAGTCCTACGCGATTCAAAAGCTACATGGTGCCCAGAAACGCCACGCGATCCTTCGAGATCTCAAGGACGTTCTCATGGGTGTCTTGCTCTTTGTCTTGTTGGTCCTCGTTGCGACCATCGTCTGGTTGTGGTTTTACAATAGCCTCAACCAACTCGGCAACATGATGCGGGCTACAGGCCGGATTTTTGCTGTGGCGCTGATGCTGACCCTCTTTATCCACTCGGCGACCTTGGCGGTTGTATGGGATCAGAAGATTCTACAAGGGGTCAAAGGAAAACTTGGATTCAAGATTGCGGTACCGGCCGCGTACTTGGTCCGAGTTCCCGGATTGCTGCTTGCAGTGTCTACGTGCGCTGCCGTGGTTGTATCGGCTGGAGCATTAGCAAATGCCGCGGATGCCCGGAGCTCAATGAACGCCGCGGGAAGTGCGGCCACAATTCGATTTGAAGGTAACAACCCGGCAGGAACAGAGCGGCTCGCTATCGCTTCGGGGGCGTGGCTGAAGGAAGAAGATGCAGCGGGACGGACCATCCTCGCGCTTCCAGAAACACTGGATGATGACAAAGCCACGGCTTACGAACTGCTGCTAGTGAACAACACCTATTTGCAGTTGAATTCAGTTCTTGATCCATCTGGACAACAAATTGCGCCGGTAGATGCAGGTCAGGTAAAGGCCTATCTCCCCGAAGGTTCATCTATGACACAAACTGAGATCAATGATTTCTTGGGTCTTTCAGCTGGGAACCACTCCAAGCAAAACGTCCATCTCGAATTTTCTGGCCTCAAGACCGGACAATCACATTTCCTATATGAGCCGCATCCGGATGGCTCACAGTATCCATCTGAACTCACGGATTCCGTCGTCATTGTGGTCCATCCGGAATCGGGGTTCATGAGCGACGATGACTACATGGCTGCCGCGAGTCGCGGGCGAGTGTTGGTTACAGACGCCGAAGTCGCAGCCGAAAACACACCTGACGAATTCCTCGGCTCATGGATCGCCGCATATACGCCAGTGGCACAGTCTGCGGCATCGGAATACTCATTGCGGATCTCGGACCTGAGAACCACGGTAGCGCTGGCGCTAGTCTCACTGATGGTGCTGCTCGCAACAGCGGTAGGTATGGCGCAGATCCATGTGCGAGGTAATGCGCAGACAATCCTCGTGCGCTATTTGCATGGGTGGAAGTTCTTCACCACCCACAGCTGGCTGCTACGCGCCGAAGCGATCATGTTTGGTGCAGTGTGCTGTTGGGCGGCAGTCCGGTGGCTCTATTCCTTCATTTCACAGCATTCGGGGTCTGCTCCAGCAGCAAACCATGGGACGAACAATGCCCTGCTGGTATGGGAACCCTGGATACTCTTGGCGCTCGCCGTAATAAATCTCGGGGTGCTGGTTGGCCTGGTTCATCTCCGCACACTTTCCATGATTCGCACTCGCTCGGAGGAGACCGCATGAGCAACATCCTGATTTGGGAAGCTACCAAAAAATACGGAGATCGAGTCCTTTTTGAGAACCTCAGCTTGGAAGTTCCCTCCGGGCAATTGACGGCGCTTACCGGACGCTCGGGATCTGGCAAGTCGACCTTGCTCAATTGCATTGGGCTTTTGGAAGATTTGAATCACGGAAAAATCGAAATCGGCGGCCGCAGCATTTCGCGGTTGAACGCAGAACGGCAACGCCTGTTCCGTCGGGATGCACTCGGTTATTTGTTCCAGGACTACGCGCTGATCGAGAACGCGACAATCAACGAAAACCTAGTAGTCGCCCTGGCCGCACGAGGGAGAGCGGCTGTGCGATCCGCAGATTTCGAAACTGCTTTGGAACGAGTGGGGCTTGGCGGACGTGGAAAAGAACTGGTCTACAAGCTGTCCGGTGGTGAGCAGCAACGTATTGCATTGGCGCGCCTGGTGGTGAAAAAGCCTGCAGTCGTTCTGGCCGACGAACCTACCGGAGCGTTGGATGCGGCTAGCTCAGCCATGGTGCTCGCTGAGCTGCAAAGGATCGCTGAGGAGGGTGCCGCTGTCATCGTGGCAACCCACTCCAAGGAAGTTGTGCAGTCCTGCTCTGGCTACATTTCCCTGGACTAGTCTTGTCGGCGCTTGCCGGCCGGCGAACCGGGGTTCGTCGACCGGCGAACAGTTGGAGCTAGCCGCGTTCGTAGGGTTGCTGCAGTTCGGTTACCCAGTTTGCTTGGTCAGGCGTATCGGAGCGCACGTAGACCTCTCGGCAGGGACCGTTGGGAACACCTTGGCGCGCCAGGATTTCCTGATGCACCGCCTGCCAACTTTCATGGATGCGATCCATGGGTCCGAGATGCACGCCGCACACTGCCGTGGGCGAGGAAGGGAGTTCCACGATGTCGAAGAACTCGGTTTCTTCTCCCGAGTACTCGTATCCGGCAACCACCTGAATTCCTTCCTCCACCGCACGGTACTGCGCCACGGGCATGCCCGGAGCAGCGTCGTTCAGTGCATCAGCCACAGCATCAAACATCTTGCCAATGACGTTGGCGATCTCTGGTTGTTCGCTGACGGTGGTTGTTTGCGCCGCGAGCCGAAGCGCCGTAAGGGGTTTTTCGATGATTTCAATGCGGGACATGAGATTCTCCTGTTCAATGAGCGCCAGGCGCCGCTCCACGTCTGACAGTCGAGTTGTCGCCAGTTGGTGTTCCGCTTCGACTTCGGCTTGACGCACGCGCAGCAGGGCCGCAATGCGGTCGGCATCCACTCCCTGATCTAAAATCAGCGAGATATCTTCCAAGCCAAAACCAAGCTGCCGCAGCGCAACGATCCGGTGCAGGCGTTCTAGCTGCGCCGGATCATACGAGCGATAGCCGCTGAACTCGTCCACGTCGGCGGGCACAAGCAGCCCGGCGGTGTCCCAATGCCGAAGCATCCGGTGAGTCACCTGACCGATCTGCGCAAACGCCCCAATGGATAACATGCTTTAAGTTCTCCGCCCTGACACCGTGTGAGAGTCAAGCCCTCGGTTAGTTCTGGGGCTATTGTTGCACCGTGTCGGGTGCCATTGGCGATTCCTGGGTCCGGTAATTTCCCGGAATGTACAGGTCGCTTAGCTAGAGCCATTGGATACTGCAGCGCTAGGCGATAATCTTCGAAGGTGAAGACGCCTCAAAAAACCGTGCGCGATCTCAACCTCGCTCGAATCCTCTGGGCGCTGGTCACCCTGGGCGCTATTTTGGCCACTTACGCAGACACCGCATCGCGAGGCCCGGTGCAAGCGATGAATTTCTTTGGCTACTTCACGATCCAGTCGAACCTGATTGTGGTAGGCGTCGGGCTCGTCGCCGGGGCGATGGACCTAGCCAAGGGCGCCGCGGTGCCACGCTGGGTTGTAGGCCTGCGGGCCTTGGCCAGTATGTGCATGGTGGCCGTCGGGCTGATCTATATCACCTTGCTGGCACCCTTGGGAGCTGCCGGCGGGGTGCCGCTGCCGTGGGCGAATTGGGTGATGCATATTCTCGGCCCAATCCTGGTTCTGGCCGATTGGCTCTTGGCTAAGGAGCGGAAGGCCTTGCCCTACACGGCGGTACCGGTGCTCCTGCTTTACCCGCTGCTCTGGACCGGGGTGGTGCTGGTTCGCGGGGCCGTCGATGGGTGGGTCCCCTATCCCTTCCTCGACCCGGATCAGGGATACGGAGTCATCGGCTTGTACGTTGTTTCCATTGCCGTGGCCTTCGCGGGAATAGCCTTTCTCGTCGTCGCATATGGCCGGCGGGGACGACACCGTGACGCTGAGCTCGAGATTCCCTAATCGTTTCGGTAAACTTTGGTCGTAAGAGCCCCTAACTCTTACATTGAGCCCATTGGGCCAAGTGAGAAGTACAGGGGCATATTTTTTGCCCGGCACCGTGCCGGGACGGCGTGAAGAGCGCCGCAACCGCTGCTTTATGCAAGGGGGAGGATCCCATGCCAGCAATCGTGATCGTCGGAGCCCAGTGGGGCGATGAAGGCAAAGGCAAGGCTACCGATTTGCTCGGTGGACACGTCGACTATGTAGTCAAGCCAAACGGCGGCAACAACGCCGGGCACACCGTGGTCGTCGGCGGTGAGAAGTACGAGCTCAAGCTCCTTCCAGCCGGCATCCTGTCGCCAAATGCCACTCCGATCATCGGCAACGGTTGCGTGGTGAACCTCGAAGCGCTCTTCGAAGAAATCGATGGCCTCGAAGCCCGCGGCGCCGATACCTCGAAGCTGCGCGTTTCGGCCAACGCCCATCTGGTGGCTCCATACCACCAGACCATGGACAAGGTCACCGAGCGCTTCCTGGGCAAGCGTGCCATTGGCACCACCGGCCGCGGCATCGGCCCCGCCTACATGGACAAGGTCGGACGCCTCGGCATCCGCGTGCAGGACGTCTTCGACGAGTCGATCCTGCGCCAGAAGGTCGAAGGCGCACTGCGCCAGAAGAACGAACTGCTGGTGAAGATCTACAACCGGCGCACCGTGATCGTCGAGGACATCGTGTCGTACTTCCTGTCCTATGCCGATCGCCTGCGCCCGTTGATGATCGATTCCACCTTCGAGCTGAACAACGCGCTGGACGAGGGCAAGGTGGTGCTCATGGAGGGCGGCCAGGCCACCTTCCTGGACGTTGACCACGGCACCTACCCGTTTGTCACCTCCTCGAACCCCACCGCAGGCGGCGCCTCGGTCGGTTCGGGCATCGGCCCGACCCGCATCAGCCGTTCGATCGGCATCATCAAGGCCTACACCACCCGCGTGGGCGCAGGCCCTTTCCCCACCGAGCTGTTCGACGAGATGGGGATCTACCTGCAGACCACCGGCGGCGAATTCGGCGTGAACACCGGTCGCCCGCGCCGTTGCGGCTGGTACGACGCCGTGCTTGCCCGTCACGCCTCGCGCGTAAACGGTTTCACCGATTACTTCGTGACCAAGTTGGATGTGCTCACTAACATTGAGCAGATTCCGGTCTGCGTGGCCTATGACGTTGACGGAGTGCGCCACGACGAGATGCCGATGACGCAGACCGAGTTCCACCACGCGAAGCCGATCTTCGAATACTTCCCGGGCTGGACCGAGGACATCTCCGAGGCGCGGAGCATGGAAGATTTGCCAGAGAATGCGCGCAACTACATCCTGGCCCTGGAGAAGATCAGCGGCACGCGGATCTCCGCCATCGGCGTGGGTCCGGACCGCGATCAGACCATCGTGCGCCACGATCTGCTTAAGGATTAATTCCTAGACATTTGGGAGCCGTCGCAGTTCATTGATTGATGAACTGCGACGGCTCTTTTTTCGTGCGCTCGAACCTAAGACGTGTTGGTAGTGGGATTCAGTCACCCCAAGATGAAGTTCTAGGATTGGATGGCGGGCTTCGTGGTTTCTCCGAACATGCACACCCAGCCCGTGGGTGGATCAAGAAGAAACTCGAATTCCAGAACAGATTACTGTCAGCGGGCATTACCGGGCACGAGGCCGGGCAGGTTCTGGCAGTCCGCAAACGAGGTACGGCAACTTTCATGGTCCCGGGTGGCAAGCCTGAACCAGGCGAGTCTCCTCTCGATGCGGGCGTGCGCGAAGTGAGTGGGGAACTGGGGGCCAGCTCCCTTTTCGCTAGGCACTTGGCGGAGTGAGCCGGCCGATGCGTTTTCTGGTGTCATCGGCAACGTCGAGGATCATGGGGGTGAACCAGCCTTCTGCGCGCGATTGCTCGATGAGCGCCGGGAGCGCATCAAGCATCTCTCCCAGGGCGGTACGGATCTGCCTGGCGGCAATTTTCGAAGGGACACCCCAGGAGGCCGCTTCATCCATCAGATGCCTTCCATTGACCTCGTCGATGTGCGCACCGGCGCCTACGTGCAGGGACAGCTCGCGGTCGGCGTGCGCCCATGCGGCGGTGGGGACCACATCGTAGGCCGGCGCCAGTCGCACGGTTCCGCGGTCGATGGTCAACCCGATGTTCCGGGCGTGCATGTCGCAGTTCCCCAAGGCCAGATTCACGGTCAGGTATTTGAGCAGCAGTTCTCGCTCTTGCGGAGGATTTGAAGCGTTGTCGGTGAGGACCTGGGCGATTAGCTTCAGCGTGGGGGAGTTCTCTGCGGGTTTCTGGTACTTCTGCTTCATGCCGAGCGCTTGGCAGAAGTCCTCCTGGTGGATGCGCCGCACCGGTTTGGATTGGGCGTCGCGGTCGTAGCGTTCAACCAGGATTGCTTTGCGGCCTTGGACGGTGATGACTTCGGCGGCGGCGGCGATTTGGCGTTTGGAGCGGCTCAGGCGCACGGAGGCTTCGACCAGTCTCAGGCCGAACAGTTCCAGCTCGGCGATGGACGGCCATTGTTCGGTGCCGTCTTCATTCAGCCGCGCGGGTTTGAGGATGTGGGTGGTGGGACTGCCGTCCAGGGGCATGCCGATGCGGGGTCCGTCGCGGACTACGAGCAGCTTGCCTTGGAGTCCTCCCAGGCTCACCCGGATGGAGCTGTCGATGCCGATGCCCAGGGGTGCTGTGGGCAGGCTGGCGATGGCTTTGGCCAGTTCCTCGTCGGTGGTCCAGCGGATTTTGTGCGGTTCGTTGTTGGGCTCTTCGCCCAGGGGGAGCACTTGGACGGCGCCGGCGCAGTCCTTGCCGTAGGCGCCGAGCATCATGAAGGTGTCCTCGTGCGGGATTCTCGCCTTGTCGGCGAGCATTTTGCGGACGTCGTCTTCTGGCAGCAGGCCGTCCAGGAAGTGGACGCATTCGACCCAGGGGTAGGGTTCTTCCCGGATGGGCAGCTTGGTGGACAGCAGTGCGCTGCTGTTTTGGGCTTCGGGGGTGTACTGCAGGGATATGGTGCCGAAGCCGTGATCGGTGATGGTGGCCGTGTGCACTCCGTCGAACCATAGTGCCAGTTGCGGGTCTGCCACGTCAGCTCCTCTTGACTCGGTGGTGGATGCTGCGGGCGTTGCGGGCCATGCTGTTGCGGATGGCGTTGGTTTCGCCGGAGTGGCGCGGGGCGATGAGCAGATCCAGGCCGAGGAGGGACATGATTTCGAGCAGGATGTTGGCGTTGCCGAGCTTGCCGTTTTCGATCGCGCTGATGGTGTTGCGGGAGATGCCGAGCTGGTCGGCGACGTCCTCTTGGCTCAGTCCGAGGTCGATGCGCTGTTTGCGCAAGGTGCTTCCTATGGCTTTGGGGTCGTTTCGCATGCGCCCGCCTTTCTCTTAAAGCCCATTTTATCGTGAATTAACCCCAATGACATCATAATGTACTGATTTTTGCGTTTTAGTAGGTCGGTGACTCTAATGAGCAGAATCTTGTGCATTAGTGCATGGTGAGCATTAACGCACAGAAGTTTGGTCTTTAATCGCTGTGCGCCGCTAAAGACCAAAAAACTGCGCATTACCGCTAAGGTGCCACAAGGCCAGCACCACCAGCAAGCTGATCATCATGGTCACCGTGGCAATCATCATGCTCGGCCTAGGGCAGCTGCCGCACCTACTATTTCAGGTGATGAAAATATGAGCATTAACGACAGATCGGAAATAAAGGGTTTCAATTTGGCGGGATCGATAAAGATGCCGAGATTCCAACGCTGCAAAACTGCCGTTTCCAAGTTCCCGTACGGCAAAGACGCGTCCTGCTGAATTGTGAACTCATAATTTCATGGCCCTCCTGGATTCCTGCGCAGCCTATTCCGTGGCGCTGGATGTCGAATAACAAAACAAGCCCCGTGCTCAGCGACGTTCACGGCTGAGCGCGGGACTCGAATACGAGGGTTCGCCCCGATGCTGCCTACTGGTCTAGAGTGCTGACTCCTGTGCCGTAGTGCTGGCCGGAGCGTCCTGGATCTTGCCTGCTACTCGTTGATTCCAATGCTCGATGACCTGCGCCGAGGTGGGTCGGGTGAGCAGGGAGACGATCACGAAGGTCAGCGCTGAGGCAATTAGTCCGTAGTAGATCGGCTCATTTGCGTATACGCCGGCGAATTTTTCCTCGGCCTGGATCTCCAAGACGATCATAGTGCCCAGGGTGACGACTGTACCGGCCGCCATGGAGACCGCGGCGCCGATGCCGTTTCCGCGCTTCCAAATCAGCCCGCCAATGATGGCGACCAGCAGACCGCCGACCAGAATGTCATAGGCGATGGTGAGTGCAGCGACCACATCATCAACCAGAATCGCCAGCGAGACCGTGACTATGCCGAGGAGCAGGACCCAGATGCGGTTTGCGCGCACGTCATGCTCCGGATTTTCGTCGGAGTTGGCCTGGACGGTCTTGCCGAACCAGCTGGCAACAAAGGGTGTGACGTCGGCGCGTGCCACGGTGGCCGCGGCGATCAATGCGCCGGAAGCGGTTGACATCATCGCAGCCACCGCGGCGGCCATGACCAAGCCGCCGACAGCAACCGGAAGCAACTGGGTTGCAACCTCGGCATAGACCACATCCTGGTTGGAATCTGCCCCAGCGATGTCCGGTAGGGCTACCCGGGCAGCCATGCCGATAATCGCTCCGGCAGCGCCATAAATGATGCAGTAGATCCCGGCGGTGGTGCCGCCCCAACGGGCTACCTTGGGAGTTTTCGCGGTGAATACGCGTTGCCAGATGTCTTGGCCGATGAGCAGCCCAAGGGTGTAGACGACAAAGTAGGTGATGATTGACTGCAACCCGATGCCGGTGAAGCTGAAGAACTCGGCATCTACTCGTTCGCGGATGCCAGCCATTCCGCCGGCTGCGTTCAAGGCGAAGGGCAGCATCAGCAAGAAGATGCCGATCGTTTTGATGATGAACTGCACCTGGTCTGCCAGGGTGATTGACCACATGCCGCCGATAGTCGAGTAGACCACTACGATCGCGCCGCCGATGGCGATGGCGTGCCACTTCTCCCAATCGAAGAGCACCACGAAGATCGTCGCGTACGCGCTGGTGGATGTCGCGCAGAGCATCAGGGTGTAGGCGAGCATGACCATGCCCGAGGTATTGGTGGCCGACTTGCTGCCGTAGCGCAGGGTCAGCATTTGCGACACCGTGAAGACCTTGAGCCTTTGCAATGTCGGCGCGAAGCAGAGCGAGAGCAGGATGACTCCGGCCCCGAT
This sequence comes from Arthrobacter sp. MYb221, assembly GCF_002979835.1. Lineage (NCBI taxonomy): Bacteria > Bacillati > Actinomycetota > Actinomycetes > Micrococcales > Micrococcaceae > Arthrobacter > Arthrobacter sp. MYb221. The sequence goes on from NZ_PCPW01000005.1 coordinate 160,012, forward strand.
GGCGACCACCAGCCACATTCCCGAGATGCCCCATTTGTAGCCCAATCCGACGCCGCCCACGGTGGAGGCACCGCCGAGCACGACGGCCGCCATGGTGCCGGTGTAGAGGAAGGGGCCTAGCCGACGTCCGGCTACGAGGTAGTCGCTGCTGTTCTTGGTGCGCGATTTTCCCCACCATCCGAAGAGCAGCATTGCCGCCAAATAAGCTGCAACGATTATTCCGTTGATGTATTCCATGAAGGTGGCCTGTGTTCTGTGAGGGCGGGCAATCGAGATTACCGTAAGTAAACTTTTGTTGTTCTACAGGCTATTGGTGATAGCGGTGTGTCGTCAAACACATGAAGCTTGCCCGGTGGTTGTTTCGACAGTTGCAGGGTATTCGAGACGCGGCCCAGCCAGCTGCAGGCAAGCCGAGGTGCGACTCGTCTGATTTATCCTTGGTTGTTGTGATGGAACACACTGACTTGCCTGTCGTAATTTTATGGACAATTTGACGAGCGATATGCATGATCGTTGGGCAACGTGTCATATTTGCGTAGCAATCCATGGATCTTGTGCGATGCTGCGTGGACTCGAGTACTGTTTCACGACGACGCAACGTTGCATCCGGTGCCTCTGTGGCACCTTTTTTCGTATGAGCGTCCCCCCCCGATTTTTCGATAGAAAGACGCCTAAAAGATGAGTGAAAATGGTCAGCCGTCGACAATGAAGTCGGCCGGACACGTCATTGTCGACACCCTTGCAGCCCATGGCGTGGAACGCGCCTACGTCGTACCGGGCGAAAGCTACCTCGACGTCCTTGACGGCCTGCACCACTCGGCCATCGACACCATCGTCTGCCGCCATGAAGGCGGAGCCACTTATATGGCCGAAGCCGACGGCAAAATGCACCAGCGCCCGGGAATCGCGATGGTCACCCGTGGCCCGGGTGCCGCGAACGCCCATGTCGGTTTGCACACCGCGTGGCAGGACTCCACTCCGCTGGTGCTCTTCGTGGGACTGATTCCCTTCGAGCACCGGGGCAAGGAGGCCTTCCAGGAATTCGATCCGAAGGCCTGGTTCGGTACCGGCGCCAAGCGCGTGATGATCCTGGACCATCCCGATCGAGCCTCGGAAATCGTCGCCGAAGCCATGTTCGCCGCCATGTCCGGCCGCCCCGGCCCGGTGGTGGTCGGACTGCCAGAAGACATCATCACCCGGCAGGTGCCTGCGGAGGTGCACCCTGCGATCCCTGTCGCTACCGGCGGCATGACCGTCACCGACTGGAAAGCGTTGAACGAGGCGCTGCAGGAAGCCGATAAGCCGCTGTTCATCTTCGGCGGCAACGACTGGTCCCATGAGGGGGCGGCAAACTTCACCAGCTGGCTCGAAGAGCACGACCTGCCGGCCGCCGCCGAATGGCGTTGCGAAGGAACCGTGCCGTTCAACTCCCCGTCTTATGTGGGGCCCATCGGGTACGGCCGTCCCAAGCCCACCTATGACCTGCTCGAAGAAACGGACCTGCTCATCTTCGTAGGCACCGTGCCCGGAGATGTGATTACCGACGGCTTCAACATCCGCCAAAACTGGGATAAGAAGAACTTCCTGGTGACTATCGACCCATCGCTGCGTGGCCGTTCGGGGCCCGTCTCGCACCAGATCGTGGCCAAGCCCGACGTGTTCGTCCGCGACCTGATGCTCATGGACCTGAAGGTCAAGGACTCCTGGCGCGCATGGACTGGCCGCATGCGCGGCGAGCAGGAGAAGTTCGCGCTACTGCCTTCGGCGGTTCCGGGGGAGGGCCAGGCCCGGATGGCAACTCTCATGGCCAACCTGGTCGAATCCCTCCCGGAAGATGCCATGGTGACCTTCGGGGCTGGCGAGCACACCAACTGGGCGCATCGCTACTTCCCCACCAACGGCTACGCCTCGATGCTCTCGGCGCGTAACGGCTCGATGGGTTATTCCATCCCCTCGGCGGTGGCCGCTTCGCTGTCCTACCCGGGACGCCGCGTGGTCACCATAGCCGGGGACGGCGAATTCATGATGAACGGCCAGGAACTGGCGACCGCCACCCAGTATGGCGCCACCCCGCTGGTTATCGTCATGGACAACCAGCAATACGGCACCATCCGCACCCACCAGGAACGCCACTACCCGGGCCGGGTCTCCGGCACGCAGTTGCAGAATCCGGACTTTGCGCTGATGGCCCAGGCCTTCGGCGGGTACGGCGTGCGCGTCGAAAAGGACGCGGACGTTCCCGCGGCAGTCGAAGCGGCGTTCGCCGCCATCGACGGAGAGAAAACTTTCGCGTTGATCCATTTGATCGTGGAGCAGGGCGTCAAGGCCTACTAGGCGGCTCCAAGTCGCAGTGCTCAGCGAGTGCCCGGCGGCGCTCGCTGAGTGCTTTAACCCCTGCCCTGTACCCGGAAATCGGCCTCCCGATCGATTCGAGAGCTGCCGCGGAGGACCAAGCGGCCTGCCGTTGGCGCGGCCTGCAACCCGGGCAATGATAAATCCCACTCCTATCGCCTTGGCATGCCCGGTGGGACGGTTTAAGCTGAATTCCTACGGAATACGAGAGCAATCCAATCCCAACCCACCAAGGCGGAGAATCAGATGGCACAAATGAGCGAAGAGCTCATTGAGCAGTGGGCCGATGCCACTGCCGAAATCTACAACGAATCCCTATCCGGCATCTCGCTGACCCGAATGCCGGGCGCCGTAGGGCAATACATTGAGCTATTTGCACAGAGTGAAAACCTGACCTTCAATCGGGCGGCCACTCCACTTGACTACTTTGAGCGCCACCCATTCCTTGCGGTGACAGCGATCCTGAACAACGACGAAGCGCTGGAAGCGCTCGACGATGATCAGCAGGAAGCCTTGGACGAGATGGTGGGCTTCACCGAAGCCTGGTACAACTTCGACCAGGAGCAGGAACCCGAATTGGGAACCTCCGAAGCCGATGACGAGGACGACTGGTAAACCCAGATCCCCACGCACGAAGCCGATCTGCCCATGGTTCGCCGTGGGCGGGTCGGTTTTTTGCTCGCCGAAACCGGCAGGCCGGAGCGGAAAAATGGATCCTGCTATTTCCATATCGGATGATTGGTGGGACGATGCCGTTATGAGCCAGTTCAGCGTCTTTGAAAGCACCGTGGTGATTCACCTGCCGGTGCACCGCGTCTGGGAACTGCTGACCGACTGGGCGGCCACCCCGTTATGGATGCCGGGCATTGCCACCATGCATTCCGACGACGTGCAGCTACGCGTAGGCACGCAGCTGATATATCGGGTAGGCAAGCACGAGCGCCACTACCGGATCCACGACCTGATCGAGAACCGCCTGCTGGTGGCGCACACTTCCGAAAATCCAGATGGCCTCTCCTACCGTTTTGATTTGAAAGATGATGCCGGGTACACCGAAGTGGTGCTCCAGGTGGCGGTGATCAATCCGGATCTCACCGTTGAGCAATGCGAAGAGCTTGCCGCCTCGGTGCGCGAGGCGGAGGGAGATATGCTCGATCAGCTCAGGCTCTACGCCGAGCAGGCGCCGTAGCAGAACCTATTGGCTGTGCGGCATGCTGCGCTTGGCATAGGCCTTGGAATCCTTGAACTCGGTTCCGGCGAAAAGCTGCTCGACGGTCACCAGGGTGTAGCCCGCCTGCCGAAGTTCTTCCACCAGCTGCGGCACGGCCTGGACCGAACTTTCGTGGATGTCGTGCATCAAGATGATGGAGCCGGGGTTGACTTCCTCCATGGCTATTTCCACGGTCTTTTCCGGGTCATGATGCTGCCAGTCCATCGTGTCCACATCCCACAGCACCAGCGGGTAGGGCACCAGCCGGTCATAAACCGCGCCGTGGGAGCCATAGGGTGGCCGGAGGATATCGGGGCGCACCCCGGCGGCCTCCTCGATTGCTTCCTCGGTCCACTGCACCTCCTGCTCGATGCCTTCGGCGGTCAGCGTGGTGAGATCCTTGTGGTCAAAGGTGTGGCTGCCGATCTGGTGTCCCTCTTGGACCATGCGCTCCAGGGTTTTCGGGTGCTTCTTGACGTTTTTGCCCAGCACAAAAAAGGTGGCCGGGGTGTGCTGCGCGCCCAATTCGTCCAAAAGCCTGTCGGTGAACTCCCCGGGCCCATCGTCAAAGGTCAGCGCGGCGCACTTGGTGGCCGCGCAGTCCACGGCTGCGGGGCTTGGCTCGGCGGGCGTCGGCTGCGCCGCAGGCTGTGCGGCGCAGCCGGCAAGCAAGGCGATGGCGATAGCCAGCACGGAAAAGCGGTAGCCGCGGCGGGAGAACGAACTCATCCTTCAACCATCTACCTCCAATGGCGCTGGCGCCAAGCTGCCACGCCCCACGGCGCGAATTTCACGGCTAACTCTGCGCAGCCGGCTGCGCGGCAGAGTCCAGCGGATGCTGCAGCTCGTCGCGCGCAAACTTCCCGGCCCGCCAGGCGAGCAGCCCGAAGAGCGGCGAGGCCACCCCGGCAATGATGAAGATTGCTTGCAGGCTCATCAGCTGGCTCAGCGGCCCGGCGACCGCCATGGATAGCGGCATCAGCGCCAAGGAGACGAAGAAGTCCAGGCTGGAGATGCGTCCCAGCAGGTGCTTCGGCACGCGTCGCTGCAGCAGGGTACCCCAGATGACCATGCCCACGGCATCGGTGATTCCGAAGAGCAATAGAATCGCGAAAAGCATCCAAGCGGCATCCACGTATCCCACCAGAGCCAAGGGCAGGGTGCCCAGGCACCAGCAGGCGGTCATCACGCTCAGATAGCGCCGCGGGAATTTCGACGAAGCGATGAGCAGCGAACCGATCGCCGAACCAGCGCCGAAGAAGGCCAGGGTGTACCCGAAGAGTTTCGCGTCCCCGCCAAGGTTGTCGCTGACGATAAATGGCAGCAGCACCTCAAATGGTCCGATGAAGGTGAATACCGAGATGACCGAAAAGATCAGGGTCCAGCGCAACCAGCCGGTGCGCAGGGTGTAGCCCACGCCCTCGCGCAGCTGACGCAGCACGCCGGGTGCAGCGGCCTGCGGATCGGCATGGCCCGGAGCATCGTATTCCTTGCGGTGGGCTATGGTGCGCAGGACAAAGATCGCGATCAGATGGCAGATGGCGATCCCCGCGATGGCGTGCGCCGGGGAGACCGCGGCCACGAGGAAGCCGGCAACCATGGGGCCAATGGCGGTATGGACCACCGGGCGCACGGTGCCTTCCAATCCGTTGGCGGCCAGCAGGTCTTCGGGTGGAAGCATTCGTGGCAGCAGCGCCGAATAGGCCGGGTAGAAGAACGCGGAACCCGCCCCGGCGAGAAAGCCGGTCACGATCAGATGCCACAACTCGATGACGCCGGTGAGTGCCAGCACCGTGGTGGCGCTCATGATAAGCAGCGAAAGCAGCTGAACGAAAATTACGATTCTCCGGCAGGAGTACCTGTCCGCCAGGATGCCGCCGAGCAAAACCAGGGCGAGCAGCCCCACGCTGCTGGCCGTGGCCACCATGGACAGCTCCATCGGTCCGCCGCCCAGGCGGCGCACCTGGTAGACCATCGCCACCGCCCACATGCCCGCGGCAAAGGTGGAAATGATTAGGGAACTGGCTAGCAGCGCATAATCCCGGTGGGCGAATGGCTTGACTAGACGCAGCACCGAGTCTTGCAATCTGCTCATGGGTGCTCCTGCATAAACGTGCGTAAGACCAATCATCCAGCCACTGATTGAATTTTGTCAATCAGTAAATTCGGGTGCACGCAAAAGCCCCGTGCCGCACCCTTGACGGGTGCTGCACGGGGCTAAGCAGAGAAGCTTTGACTACTCGGAGTCGTGGTCAATTTCCAGCAGCGTTACCAGCTGCTCCAGGGAGGCCTCGGCCCCTTCGCCTTCGGCGCGCAACACGACCTTGGTGCCGTATTCGGCTCCCAGCCCCATCAGCGAGAGGATGCTCGAGGCATCCAGCGCGTCCTCGGCAGGTTCTCCTTCCAAGGCGATGGTGACCTCGACCGGAAGCTCACCGGCGGCTTCGGCGAAGATTGCAGCCGGACGGGCATGCAGGCCAACCCGGCTTCCAATGATTGCTGTACGTTCTGCCATGATGGCTCCTTTTGATCGGTGGTATTCGTAAGCTTAAAGTACTTAGGTCTTCGGTTACAGTCCGAAACGGTCGAGTTCGGGCAGCTGCGCGCGCACCAGAGCGCGAGCCTCTTCCGCCGAGGCCGCCCGCAGGGCGAGGCGTGCCAAATCCTGCGCGGCCGCCAGGTCCACGGTGCGAAGCACTGCAGCAACCGGAGCGAGCGCACGCTTATTCATCGACAGCGTGCTGACTCCCAGGCCTACCAGCACCACCGCGAGCGCGGGATCTGCCGCGGCTTCACCGCACACGCCTACCGGTTTGGCCCCGGCGCCTTGCGCCCCGGCGCAGGTGGCCGCGACCATGTGCAGCACCGCAGGCTGCCAGGGGTCGTTGAGTTCCGCCAGCGAACCCAGCTGCCGGTCGGCGGCCATGGTGTACTGCGTCAGGTCGTTGGTTCCGATGGAGACGAAATCGCAGCGTTCCAGGATCCGCTCGGCCAACAGCGCGGCCGAGGGCACCTCGATCATCACCCCGGCGGTGGGCAGCTCCGCCTCGGCGACCAGCGCCGCGAAATCCTGTGCCTCGGCGGGCGTGGAAATCATTGGGGCCATGGTCCAGACCTCGGCCTGGTGGGCGGCGGCCGCCTCGGAGATCGCGGTGAGCTGGCGGGCCAGCACGCCGGGACTGGTGGTATCGGTGCGGTAGCCGCGCACCCCGAGGGCCGGGTTCGGCTCGCTGGCATCGGTGAGGAATGGCAATGGCTTGTCGGCGCCGGCATCCAACGTGCGCACCACGACCTTCTGCCGCGCGAACGCCGCGAAGACCGCACCGTAGGCCGCGACCTGCTCCTCGTGGGAAGGTTCCTTTTCGCGTCCCAGGAAGCAGAACTCGGTACGCAGCAGGCCCACGCCTTCGGCTCCGGCCGCGGCGGCCGCCTGCGCGTCCTCGCCGCTTCCGACGTTGGCCAGCAGCGGGACGCGGTGCCCGTCGGCCAGCACGCCGCTGCCGTCAAAGTCCGGCAACTGCTCGCGGTTGGCGTAGGTGCGCGCGATGGCGACCTCGACCTCGGTGGGGTTGCGCACCACCAGCCCGTCGATGCCGTCCACATACACCCGGTCCGCATCATGCAGCGCGGTGGTCTCGCTCGCCGCGACGATGGCAGGCAAGCCCAGGGAGCGGGCGATGATCGCGGTGTGGGACTGCGGTCCGCCGTCGCTGGTGACCAGCGCCAAGACCTTGGCCGGATCCAGGGTGGCGGTATCCGCCGGGGCCAGGTCCACCGCAACGAGCACAAAGGGCTCGTCCGAATCGGGGATTCCCGGGGCGGGGACCCCGCGCAGCTGGGCCACGATGCGCGCCCGCACATCCAGCACGTCGCCGGCGCGTTCGGCCATGTAGCCGCCGAGCGCCGCAAGCTGGGTGGCCACCGCGTCGGCGGCTTCCCAGAGCGCGGATTCGGCGCAGGTGCCCGAGGCGACAAGCTTCGTCGCAGACTTCAGCAGGCTGCGGTCGCTGGCCATCAGCGCGGTGGCCTTGAGCACCGCCTGCGCGTCTCCGGTGGCATGCACAGCGCGTTCCTTCAGCTGGGCCGCGACCGCCGCGGTGGCCTCGGCCAGGCGGGCGGTTTCGCTCTCCACGCTGGCCCCCGGGGCAAACGGGGCGCCGTCGGCCGGGGCGCTGATCGGATCGGGCATGCGCCGCACGGTGCCGATGACCCGGCCCGCGCTGACCCCGACGCCGGAGAACTTTTCTACGCTGTGGGTGCTCATGCGCCGACCTTCGCATTCTCTACGCCCGGCGTCGCGGACTTGCGGACGAATTTCTTCAAGATGATCACCAGCGCCGCGGAGACCAGCGTGCCGATGAGCGTTGCCAGCAAGAACATCGGCCAGGTGTTGTTCATCGCGAAGAAGACGAAGGCTCCGCCGTGCGGTGCCTGGCTGACCACATCAAAGGTCATGATCAGCGAACCGGTGACCCCGGCGCCGACCATCGAGGCCGGGATGACGCGCAGCGGATCCGCCGCGGCGAAGGGGATTGCCCCTTCCGAGATGAACGCGGCACCGAGCAGCCAGGCCGCCTTGCCGTTCTCGCGTTCGGCCCCGGTGAAGAGCCTCGGGGAGACCGCGGTGGCCAGCGCCATGGCCAGTGGTGGAACCATGCCCGCGGCCATAACCGCCGCCATGATCATCAGCGGTGCCGGGTTATCGGTAATCGAGCCGGCTCCCAGCCCTGCCACGGCGAAGGAGTAAGCGACCTTGTTGACCGGTCCGCCCAGATCCACCGCCATCATCAGGCCGAGAATCAGTCCAAGAATTGCCGCGGCGGTGCCCGACATGCCCGAAAGCCATGAGTTCAAGGCTTCGGTGAGTTTTGCGATCGGGCCGCCAAGGAAGAGGATCATCAGCCCCGAGGCGATGATCGAGCCCAGCAGCGGCACGATCACCACCGGCATCAGGCCGCGCAGCCAGCGCGGAACGTTCCACGAGCTAATCCAGCGTGCCGCGAGTCCGGCAATCAGGCCGCCGACGATACCGCCGAGGAAGCCGGCTCCCATGAACCCGGCCACCGCACCGGCGGTGAAACCGGGGGCGATGCCCGGACGGTCGGCGTAGGCGTAGGCGATGTAGCCGGCCAGCGCCGGCACCAGGAAGCCCATGGACAACCCGCCGATCTTGAAGGCGACCGCGCCGAGGAAGGCCAGGAGCCCCTCGTTCGGCAGATTGAACAGCGTAGTTTCCGCCAGGTACTGATCGGCCACGTCGGTGATGTCGTAACCGCCGAGCAGGAAGCCCAAGGCGATCAGCAAGCCGCCGCCGGCGACAAACGGGATCATGTAGGAGACGCCGGTGAGCAGTGCACGCTTCAGGTCGGCGCCGAAGCCTTGCTTGCCGCCGCCCTGTTCGGATTCCGCGGCGGCGGTGCCGGCGGGAACCTTGCGCGCGTTGGGGTCGGTGGCCGCGGCGATGGCATCCTGCAGGAGCTTTTCCGGCTCGTCGATGCCGCGTTTGACGGGAACCTGGATCACCGGCTTGCCGGCGAAACGCGAGCGGTCACGCACATCGACGTCTACCGCGAAGATCACCGCGTCGGCGGCTTCGATCACCGCCGGGTCCAAGGCGGTTGAGCCGGAGGAGCCCTGGGTTTCCACGGCGAAGTCGATGCCGAGCTCCGCGGCGCTTTGCGCCAGCGAGTCGGCCGCCATATAGGTGTGCGCAATGCCTGTGGGGCAGGCGGTGACCGCAACGATCTTGGAGGCCTTCGCGGTAGCAGCCGGCGCTTCGGGCTGCTCGGCAGGTGCGGCGGCCGCCGCGGCGGGCGCCGTGGGGCTATCGGAGATCACCGCGGAAACCAGTGCGACGATTTCCTCGTCGCTCTTGGCTTCACGCAGGGCGCCGGTGAAGGTCTTCTTGACCAGCGCGCGGGCCAATTTGGAGAGCAGCTTCAAATGATCCTTGTCGGCGCCTTCCGGGGCGGCGATGAAGAAGATCAGATCCGCGGGGCCGTCCTTGGCACCGAAGTCCACCGGAGTGGCCAGGCGCGCCATGGCCAGGGTCGGGATGGTTACTGCCGCCGAACGGCAGTGCGGGATCGCGATGCCGCCGGGGACGCCGGTTGCCGTTTTGGCTTCTCTGGCCAGCGCATGCTCGGCCAAAGCCGAGGCGTCGGTGGCGCGGGAGGCCTGGGCCACCAGATTTGCCAGATGGTTGATGACCTCGGTGGTCGAGGTGCCCAAGTGCGCGTCGAGGGTGACGAGCTGGGTGGTGATCAGGTCGCTCATAGCTATGATCCTTGCCTTGGGGTGAGTGCGAGAACGGTGACGGCGTCCACGGTGAGATCGGATGGTGCGGGAATGGTTGAGCCGGGAAGCGATGCCGCCGCTGCGCCGTAGGCGATGGCGGAGCCAAGGCACTGATCCGGTGCTGCCCCGGAGGTAGCCGCTAGCAGATAGCCTGCCAGCGAAGAGTCTCCGGCGCCCACGGTGCTGCGGGCGGTGATCGGTTGGTGCCAGCCATGCCAGGCGCCCTGGCCCGTTGCCAGCACGGCGCCGTGCGCTCCGAGGGTGGCAAGCACCGCGCCGGCGCCGCGTTCGAGCAGGGCGCGGCAGGTGCTCGCGGCCAGCTCCGCGTCGGCCTCGAGCTGCTCCTCGGTGAGTTGCGAACCGACCAGTTCGGCCAATTCCTCGGCATTTGGCTTGATCAGATCCGGAACGTGGCCTGGGCCGTGCGCAAAGAGCTGGCGCAGCGGTTCACCGGAGGTGTCCACGGCGATTTTCGGGCAATTCACCCCGAGCGAATCGCGCAGTGCCGCGGTGAGCTGGGCGTAGAAATCTGCGGGTGCGCCCGGGGGCAGCGAGCCGGCCATCACCACCCATTGGGCTCCGGCAGCGGATTCGAGCACCAGCGCGCTCAATGCGCTCAGCGCCTCGGCCGTGAGCACCGGACCCGATTCGTTGATCTTGGTGGTGGTGCCATCCGGGTCGGTGATGGTGACGTTGGTGCGCAAGGGCTCATCGATGGGCAGCGCCTTGAACTCAAGTCCGTCGCCGCGCAGCGCCGCGATCAGGGGGTCATCGGTGGCCCCGGGGAGTAGAGCCAGGGTCTGGGCGCCGGCGATCGCGATCCCCCGGGAAACGTTGACTCCCTTGCCGGCGGCTTGGGTGTGGCTGTTGGCCGCGCGTTGGACGGCTCCGTGCGCCAGCGGATCAAGCAGCTCGATGGTCTTGTCCAAGGCCGGGTTGCAGGTCAGGGTGATTATCATGCGATCACTACCTCTACCTCGGCTAGTTCGAGGGCGCGGGACAGCTTGGCTTCCGGGGCGCAATCGGTGACGATCGTGTCCACCTGGTCCAGCCGCGCGAAGCGGACGAGGGTTTCCTGCTCGAATTTTGATGAGTCCACCAGGAGGACCACTCGGCGGGCGCTGGCGACCAGCGCCGTTTTGACAGCGGCTTCCAATGGGTCCGGGGTGCTCAGCCCGAAGCCGGCATGCAGGCCGTTGGTTCCGATGAAGGCGATGTCTGCGCGGTAGTTGGAGTACTCCTGTGCCGTGCGTGCTCCGCTGCTGGCACCGGTGATTCCGCGAACTCGTCCGCCAATCATTTCCAAGGCAATGTCTGGGCTTTGCACCAGCGCCGTGGCGATCGGCAGCGCGTGGGTGATCACCACGAGCCCCGAACCTGCGTTGGTTTTCACCATGCGTTCGGCGAGAATTTCGGTGGTGGTTCCCGCATCGAGAATGACCGAGGCATCGGAGACCGGGAGCAGGCTCAACGCGCGCTGGGCAATCCGGGCTTTGGCTTCGGCGTGGATGGCCGTGCGTGCCACGTAGCTTTCCTCGCGGGTGCTCGCCTCGCTGGCCGCGACCGCACCGCCGTGCACGCGGCGCAAGAGGTTCTCTGATTCCATCTGGGCCAGATCGCGGCGGACAGTTTCGGCGGTGATCTCGAAGCGCTGGGCCAGCTGAGCGACGGTTACTTTCCCGGCGCTCGCCAGCTGATCCGTGATTAGCCGGTGTCTTTCCTCGGCAAACATCTGCGCCTCCATGAAGTCATGACCTACAACACATGAATCTGTGTTTCCATGACTTTATGCCCGTTTGTGTGGGGTAGTCAAGATGAAATCCAAAAATATTGTGGATTAATCTTTGATTGCGTGGGGTTTTCTGTTCAAAAGACAAAAATCGGTGGGACCCCTCCGCAGAGGGATCCCACCGATTGAGGTATTAAGCCGAGGTCTACGCCAGTATCTGGCGTTTGGAAGAAATGACTCCGGTGTTGAATCCGGCCAGGCGCAAGCCGCCGTGGAAGCGTGCATGCTCAATCTTGACGCAACGATCCATGACCACGTTCAAGCCCGCCGCCTCGCCGCGTGCGGCGACTTCCTCATGCCAGGAGCCAAGCTGCAGCCACAGCGTTTTCGCGCCCACCGCCATGGCCTCATCCAGTACGCCGGGAAGGTCATCGTGCTTTCGGAAGACCTCAACCAGATCCGGGGTCTCCGGCAGGTCTGCCAGCGACTTGTAGACCGGCTGGCCCAGAATCTCGTCGAGCACCGGGTTGATGAAGTACACCGTGTACTTCGAGGAGGACAGCAGGTAGGTGGCGACGAAGTAGCTCGCACGCGAGGGCTTGTTCGAGGCGCCAACGATGGCGATGACCTTTGTATCGCGCAGGATCTGCAGGCGTTCGGCCGCGCCGGGCGCCTGCCAGGTGCGTTCTTCGATGCTCATTAGTTCGCTCCCTTCGAAGCGGCTGGCACGGCGCAGGCGGCGCCGTCATAGGTGGGAGTGTCGAGCTGTTCGGCCGCGGCCTGTGCCTGCGAGGCGCTCAGCGCCTGGTCAAGGTCCCAGATGATGTCTTCGACGTCCTCCAGGCCTACCGACAAGCGGATCAGGTCCTCCGGAACGCCGGCGGCAATCATCTGCTCGGCGCTCAGCTGCTGGTGCGTGGTGGAGCCCGGGTGCAGCACCAGGGTGCGCGCATCTCCGATATTCGCCAGGTGGCTGGCAAGTTGCAATGCCTCGATGAACTTGGTGCCCGCCGCGCGTCCACCCTTCACGCCGAAGCTGAAGACCGAACCGACGCCCAGGGGCAGCAATTCGGTGGCCCGCTCATGCTGGGGGTGGGATTCCAGGCCCGCGTAGTTCACATAGCTGACGCGGTCATCGGCTTCGAGCCACGCGGCGATCTGCTTCGCGTTGGCCAGGTGGTTGTCCATGCGCTGCGGCAGCGTCTCCAGGCCTTGCAGCAGCTGGAAGGCCGACTGGGCCGGCAGCGAGGGACCGAAATCGCGGAGCTGTTCGCTGCGCAGCTTGGTCAGGAAGCCGTACTCGCCGAAGTTATCCCACCAGGACACGTTGCCGTAGCTCGGCACCGGTTCGGTCATGGTGGGGAACTTGCCGTTGCCCCAGTTGAAGGTGCCGGCCTCGATGACCACGCCGCCCAAGGTGGTGCCGTGCCCGCCGATGAACTTGGTAGCCGAGTGGATCACGATGTCCGCGCCGTGCTCGATAGGGCGCAGCAGGTACGGCGGGGTCAGCGTGGAGTCGACCACCAGCGGCAGGTTGTGCCGGTGCGCCACCTCGGCCAGGCCCTTTAGGTCTGCAATGTCGCCGGAGGGGTTCGCCACGATCTCGGTGTAGACGGCCTTGGTGTTTTCCTGGATGGCAGCCTCGAAGTCGGCCGCCTCGTTGGAATCGACGAAGGTGGTGTTGATGCCGAAGCGGCGCAGGGAGACGTCCAGCTGGGTGATGGTGCCGCCGTAGAGCTTGGAGGAGGCCACAATGTGGTCTCCGGCCTGTGCCAGCGCCGCGAAGGTGACGAACTCGGCTGCCATGCCGGAGCCGGTGGCTACCGCGCCGATGCCGCCTTCGAGGGAGGCCATGCGTTCCTCGAAAGCCGCCACGGTGGGATTGCCGATGCGCGAATAGATGTTGCCGTATTTCTGCAGGGCGAAAAGGTTCGCCGCATCATCGGTGTCTTTGAAGACGAATGAGGTGCTCTGGTAGATCGGCACGGCGCGTGCGCCATGCTCGGCGTCGGGGGTGCCGCCCGCGTGTAGCGCGCGGGTGCGGAATCCAAACTTGTGGTCGGCCATGGTGGCTTACGACTCCTTGTCGACTGGGTCTTCGGCAGGAATCCCGGATCAATGTCGCTTAACCCCTGGGATTCAGTGGAAAGCAGCTCCATCGGTTCTGGCGGTAGCACCTGATCCACCGGCTGTGGCAGGTTGCTGCGGCGTCATCAAACCAGATCTCTCGGCCGCTCGGGATGGTAAGTAATAGTCTGTCAACATGTCCCGGGATGACCCAACAATGAGTCCTAAGGTTGCGAAGGTTAAGGCGCAGGCCGATTCGGGTGCGGTTGCGCGATTACCCTATGCTCGAATTATGGACACCGCGCTAGCACTGGTACGACACGGGCAGACCGACTGGAATCTTGCGGGTCGGCTTCAGGGCCGCACCGACATCGAGCTGAACGAGACCGGTCGTGAACAGGCGCGCGCGGCCGGGCGAGCGCTCATGGGGGACGGCTGGGATCTGGTGCTCGCCTCCCCGCTGTCCCGCGCCCAGGAGACCGCCGCGCTCATCGCCGCCGAACTCGGCGTCGACACCGGTGCCCCGGTTGCTCAGGCGGTTGAACGAGGCTTCGGTCCGCTCGAAGGGCGGGTCATGATCGAAGTGACCGAGCGGGAAGCGGCTGCGCTGGCGGGACAAGCCGAGAGCCGTGAACTGGTGCTGCAGCGGATGCTGCTCGCGTTGACCGAGCTGGTTCAGGCAAACCCCGGCCGACGCATGCTGGTGGTCAGCCACGGCGCCGCCATGCGCATCACCCGCGACGCGCTCGCCGGGACCCGAGCCGAGCGGGGCGTTGAAAATGGCGAAGTCATTCCGGTCAACCTTGACCGGCTCGCCGAGCTCGTCCAGGAACACGATCTTGCCGGCGCCCGCTAAGCTCGTTTTCCACCCAACTCCGCGCAACCTGGCGCTGCCTGGAGCCGCAACCGAGCCAGCCTGGATTAAAACGGACGCATGCACGGAAAACGCCGGATGCACCAAGCGGTTCCTCCCGGTTCTCTGCCCGGTACCGGGCCGGCGCTGCTCCACCACCGCCAGGCTACTGCGGAGAATCTCGATTAAAGAAAAACCTCACAAAACCTCACAAAACATCGCGGCGGTACGTTTACATGGTGACAGCACCGAATCAGGAGCAGCATGAAACAACCATTTGAACGCATCGTCCAGGCCCACGGGCTGAGCGTCCTTCGGGTTTGCCGCGCCCTGCTCGATGAACACCGCGCACAGGATGCCTGGTCCGAAACGTTTCTCTCCGCGCTGAAGGCGTACCCGGAGCTGGATGAGGAGGCGAATGTCCAAGCGTGGCTGGTGCGCATCGCCCACCGCAGGGCCATCGATGAACTCCGCCGGCACAAGCCGGAACTCAGCCAAGCCGAGGTCGAGCCGCCCAAACGCGTATCGACCGAAACCAGCGCGGAGGACCACGTGGCAAACCTGGAGCTGTGGCAGGCGGTGAAGCTGCTGCCCGAAAAGCAACGGCTGGTCGTGGCCTACCGTTATCTGGGTGGGCTCAGCTATGCCCAAATCGCTGAGATTCTCTCCGGCAGCGCGGATGCTGCCCGGCGTGCTTCAGCCGACGGAATCAAGAACCTGCGCACCCACCTGTCGCAGGATCAACTGCCAGGAGGCGACCGATGAACACGCAAACTCCAGACTCCAACCCGACCTCATCCGAGGCACAGCTGCTGGGTGAGCTCCATACGCGCCTGGAGCGCAGCGCGGGGGAGCGGCAGTTGATCGATATCGCCTATCGGGTAGTCGATTCGCCTATCGGACGGCTGCTCATGGCCTGCACGGAGGTGGGGCTGGTTCGGGTCGCCTTCGAAAGCGAGGGGCATGAATCGATCCTCGACATCCTGTCCGACAAAGTGGGTGCGCGGATCTTGCGCGCGCCAGCAAAATTGGACAATGCCGCCTGGCAGCTCGAAGAGTACTTTGCCGGGGAACGGCAGGAATTCGAAGTGCCCTTGGACCTGCGCCTCTCGACCGAATTCCGCAGGCAAGTCCAGCTGGAACTGAGCCAGATAGGCTACGGCGAAACCTGGAGCTATGCCCGGATGGCCGAAAGGCTCGGCAAGCCCAAGGCGGTGCGCGCGGTTGGATCGGCATGCGCCACCAATCCGCTGCCCATCGTCCTGCCCTGCCACCGAGTCCTGCGCACCGATGGTTCGCTCGGCGGCTATCTGGGTGGGCTGCAGACCAAGACCTACCTGCTCCGGATGGAAAATCCGGATCGTTCAGAGGACGCCCCGGTCCTTTTCTAGCCCGAGCCCCGGAGACGGGCCGCACGGGCCTAGGAGTGGTGCTGGTCGTCGGCCGCAGTCGCCGTGGCTGACGGGGCAGGCGCTGCAGCCGGCAAGCGGCATGGCGCCCCGCGCAGTGAAGAGCATCGGCGTGGTGGGGTACGCGACCCCACCCTTCAGTTCCGACGGTGCGGTGCTCGGGTGAGTGATTGACAAGTCAGTAACACGAGGAACTATTCAGCAGCGAACCCCGCTGCAAAACGCCTTCACCTCGGGGCCGGGCAACAGGTTTTCTATGGCTGTTCTGGCCCCGCACTAGTGGCGTATTCCAAACGCTGCCTGCCCGGTTCATGTTAGTGTTGAAGCATGTCCTTTTTGGTTTCGTCCCACGTGCAGCGGTTGATCGCTGCCGTGTTCCCGAACTCAAAATTGCTGACCAAACGGGCTAGCGGCACTAACGGGTGGATGAGTTCCTGGGGAACCAACGCCCATGGCGAAATCGCCGGCTGTCCACCACCGCGCTCCTAATCTGCGCGGCTCTCTACTCTCTTTCTTGATCGGTGGATTCCGCGCGCCTTCGCGCCCGCATTCCACTTCTGAGAAAGACACCTTACTTTGTCGCACCCTTCTTCCGACGTTATCCGTCAAGCACCCCATTCCATCTGGCGTGGAATCCACCAAACATTAAAGCAAGACTCGGTCGGCGGCTTGTTGCTGCTGTGCGCAACGGTTGCTGCCCTGATCCTTGCCAATTCCCCTGCCGCGTCCTGGTATGAGGATCTGCGGAACTTCACCTTCGGCCCCGAGGCACTGCACCTGAATCTTTCGGTAGGCACGTGGGCAGCCGACGGGCTGCTGGCAATCTTCTTCTTCGTGGTCGGCCTGGAATTGAAGGAAGAGTTCGTTGTCGGCAAGCTTCGCAACCCGCGCACCGCATTGGTCCCCATCGCTGCCGCAGTCGGCGGCGTAGCCCTGCCGGCGCTGTTCTACGCGTGGGTGATCACCAGCTCCGGGAGCGACGCGATCAACGGCTGGGCGATTCCTGCCGCCACCGATATTGCCTTCGCGGTCGCGGTTATCGCAGTAGTCGGAAAGTTCCTCCCACCGGCGCTCCGCACGTTCTTGCTGACCCTGGCGGTAGTTGACGACCTCTTGGCGATTTCGATCATCGCGATCTTCTACACCGACGATCTAGCGTGGCTGCCGCTGGCGCTGGCCGTGATTCCGCTGTTGGTGTTTGCGCTCGCCGTGCAGCGCGGCGTGCGTGCGTGGTGGATCCTGATGCCGCTAGGTATCGCGGTGTGGGCGCTGGTGCACGCTTCGGGTATCCACGCGACCGTGGCCGGGGTGCTGCTAGGTTTCATGGTCCCGGTGGTCGCGACGTCGCGGGCGCGAGTGAAGATCGGCACGACCAAAGAGGGCCAACCCGTATATGACGGGTTGGCGGCGCATTTTGCGGACCGCTGGAGCGTACCCTCATCGGTGATCGCCATCCCCGTGTTCGCGTTCTTCGCCGCGGGCGTGGCCGTGGGAGGGCTGTCGGGGCTCACCGAGTCACTGCTCAGCCCGGTGGCCATAGGCATCATTGCCGGCCTGGTGCTGGGTAAATCCATTGGCATCACCGCCTCCACCTTCCTGGTCACGAGGATTCCGGGGATCACGCTGGACCGGTCGATCAAGTGGGTGGACGTGCTCGGGATGGCCTTCGTCGCCGGAATCGGCTTCACGGTCTCGCTGCTGGTTGGTGAACTTGCCTTTGGCGCAGACGGTGCCGAAGCGCAGTATGTCAAGGTCGGGGTGCTGTGCGGCTCGCTGCTTGCCGCCGTGATTGGTGCCCTGATCCTCGCAGTGCGTAACCGGAAGTACCGCGCAGACTCATCTTCTTCGGCATAACGTCGAAGGCTATTGCCCCGGAGCCTGCCTGTGGTTCAAAAATTAGGTCCTGCAAGGGCCCACGTAGTAGAAAGCAGTTGATCTGATGCCTGATATTTCTTCTCTGCATGCCGACCGAAACCTGGCCTTGGAGCTGGTGCGGGCGACCGAAGCGGCGGCAATTGCCGCTGGCCCGTGGGTGGGGGCGGGGGACAAGCTGCGCGCAGACGGGGCCGCCGTGGACGCGATGCGTTCGCTGCTTTCCTCGGTGCGTTTCGACGGGACCGTGGTGATCGGCGAGGGCGAAAAAGACCAGGCACCCATGTTGTTCAACGGTGAACGCGTGGGCACCGGTGAGGGCGCGAAATGCGATGTGGCAGTCGACCCGATCGATGGCACCCGGCTGACCGCCATGGGCCTCGAAAATGCACTGTCCGTGCTGGCCGTCGCCGATGCCGGGTCGATGCTCGATGCCTCTTCGGTGTTCTATATGGAGAAGTTGGTGACCGGCCCCGAAGCCGCGGAATACGTGGATTTGCGGTTGCCGGTGAAGGAAAACCTGCGGTTGATCGCGAAGACAAAGTCAGTCGATATTCGCCAGTTGACGGTGAGCGTACTCGATCGTGAACGGCACCAGAATCTGGTTCAAGAAATTCATGCGGCTGGCGCTCGGACCAAGGCACTGGTCGACGGTGATGTGGCAGCGGCGATCGCGGCGGTGCGTGAAGGATCCGGCATCGACGCGTTGATGGGCGTTGGCGGCTCTCCGGAAGGAGTGATCACCGCGTGCGCCATCAAGGCCCTCGGCGGGGTTATCCAGGGACGGATGCATCCAACCAGCGACGAAGAGCGCGAACGCGGCCTGGCTGCGGGCCTGGATATGGATAAGGTGTATTCCACCGGTGACTTGGTCCGCAGCGACAACTGTTATTTCGCGGCCACGGGCATCACCGACGGTGACTTGCTGCAGGGGCTGCGGACCGGGCCGCGGACTATTCACACACAATCGATCGTGATGCGCTCGAAATCCCGAACGGTTCGCGTGATCGATGCGGAGCATTCAACCAGCAAATGGGCGTAGCGGCTAAGCCCCAATAACCAGGGCAGCACGGTCATGCGCAATGGCGTGGCTGCGTCGCAGCAAACCAACGATTTGGAAGCGTTCCCTCGAGGCCCATTCGAGAACAATGGCCGCCACCCCGCAAGGGGTGGCGGCCATCGTCATGAGGCTAGAAACTACTTATTGCGCAGTTCGAAGCGGTCGGCATCCATGAGCTTGGCCCATGCTGCGGCGAAGTCCTTGGCGAACTTCTCCTTGGCATCGTCCGCGGCGTAAACCTCGGCCAGCGCACGCAGCTCGGAGTTCGAGCCGAAGACCAGATCAACGCGGCTGCCAATCCAGCGGCCGTCGGTGGTCGAGTAGGTCTTCTCCTCGGCGTCCGGGGTCCACTCGAGACCCAGCTCCAACAAGTTCGCGAAGAAGTCGTTGGTCAACGCGCCCGGGGTATCGGTGAAGACACCGGTGTTCGAACCGTCCCAGTTGTTGCCCAGTACGCGCAGGCCGCCAAGGAGCACGGTCGTCTCCGGGGCGGTCAAGCCCAGCAGGTTGGCGCGGTCCAGCAGCAGGTACTCGGAAGGCAGCTGCAGGAAGCCCGAATCGTAGTTGCGGAAGCCGTCGGCTACCGGCTCCAGCCAGGCGAACTGCTCCACGTCGGTCTGCTCCTGGGTTGCGTCAACGCGCCCCGGAGTGAACGGAACGCTTAGCTGCTGGCCGGCGGCCAGCGCTGCCTGCTCGACACCTACGTTGCCGGCCAAAACCACAACGTCGGCGAAGGAAGCCTTCACGGCCGAAGTCGCGTTGAATTCGTCAACGATGCTTTCCAGCGCCGCGATGACCGGCTTGAGCTGCTCAGGCTGGTTCACCGTCCAAGAAACCTGTGGTTCCAGACGGATGCGACCGCCGTTGGCGCCGCCACGCTTGTCCGAGGAGCGGAAGCTTGCTGCGGCCTTCCACGCGGTGGAAACCAGCTGCTGAACCGACAGCCCGGATTCGGCGATCAGGGACTTCAACGCGGCGATCTCGGTGTCACCCAGGGTGACCTCCGGTGCTGCCGGCAAGGGATCCTGCCAGGTGAGGTCCTCTGCCGGAACTTCTGGGCCGAAGTAGCGGGACTTCGGGCCCATGTCGCGGTGGGTCAGCTTGAACCAGGCGCGGCCGAAGGCATCGGCGAACTTCTCCTGGTTGTTCTTGAACTCCTCGGAGATCGGACCGTAGATCGGGTCGAAGCGCAGCGCCAGGTCACTGGTCAGCATGCGTGGTTCGCGGCGTGCGGCTGCGTTGTGGGCCATTGGCACCATGTCGTCGCCTGCCCCGTCCTTCGGGCGCCACTGCTGCGCGCCGGCCTCGGAGTAGAACAGCTCCCACTCGTAGGCGAAGAGGATGTGGAAGAACTCGTTGTCCCAACGGGTTGGGTGGTAGGTCCAAGTGACTTCCAAGCCCGAGCCGATGGTGTCATCGCCGTGTCCGGTGCCGTGGGTGGACTTCCAGCCCAGTCCCTGCATCTCCAGCGGAGCCGACTCCGGGTCTTCGCCCTTGTGGGATTCGGCGCTGGCGCCGTGGGTCTTGCCGAAGGTGTGGCCGCCGGCGATCAGCGCGACGGTTTCCTCGTCGTCCATGCCCATGCGGCGGAAGGTTTCGCGGATATCGATGGCCGAGGCCAATGGATCTGCCACGCCATCTGGACCCTCTGGGTTTACGTAGATCAGGCCCATCTGGACTGCTGCCAGCGGTGCCTCCAGATTGCGTGCGCCGGTGTAGCGTTCGCTTTCCAGCCAGACCTTTTCCGGGCCCCAGTAAATGTCGTCGTCAGCTTCCCAAACGTCTTTGCGGCCGCCGGCGAAACCGAAGGTTTCGAAGCCCATGTCTTCAAGGGCCACGTTGCCGGTCAGCACGATCAGGTCTGCCCAGGACAGCGACTGGCCATACTTCTTCTTCACTGGCCATAGCAGGCGACGTGCCTTGTCCAGGTTCACGTTATCCGGCCAGGAGTTCAATGGCGCGAAACGCTGCTGACCGGCGCCTGCACCACCGCGGCCGTCATGCGAGCGGTAGGTGCCCGCCGCGTGCCACGCCATGCGGATGAAGAACGGACCGTAGTGACCGAAGTCAGCTGGCCACCAGTCGTAGGACTTGGTCATCAGCTCGGCAATATCGGCCTTGACGGCAGCAAGATCCAGCGCCTCGAAGGCAGCGATGTAATCGAAGTCGGGATCCAGCGGGTTGGTGGCTTCCTGGTTCTTCGAAAGAATCTTCAGGTTGAGCTTATTTGGCCACCATTCGGTATTCGCATGACCCTGGGTAGGGTGAACGCGTCCGGCTCCTACTACTGGGCACTGACCTGCAGTCGTTTCTGACATGTAGTCTTCCTTCCGATAAGGGATTGGTTTGGTACTCCGTCTCCGTGCGCCGTTGGCCCGCGGAGACGAAAATTAGTTCCTTGCGGTACTTCTTTTCAGACAGTTCCCGTAGCCGGCTGCGCTGTCTTGGCTTGTTGGCAGTCCGGGCAGAGTCCCCAATAGATGACCTCTGCCTCGTCGATGCTGAAACCGTGGTGATCCGAGGCATGCAAGCAAGGTGCGGCTCCGACGGCGCAGTCCACGTCTGCCAGCGTTCCGCAATTGCGGCACACCACATGATGGTGGTTGTCCCCTACGCGGGTTTCGTACCGGGCGATATGCCCGTGGGGCTGAATTTGGCGGAGCAGTCCAAGGTTCGTGAGAAGCTTCAGCGAATCGTAGACCGCCTGGTGGGATACCAGCGGGTGTTCTTGGCGCACTGCCTCGATAATGGTTTCGGTATCCGCGTGGGGATGAGCTGTCACCGCGGCGAGCACCGCGACGCGCGGTCGGGTGACCCGCATCGATGCTTCGCGCAGCACCTTCTCGATTCCCTCGGATGTTGTCATGGTACTAGCTTGCCCTATTTATTTTGAATGAGTCAAGATAATTACTCGTGTCTTTTCGCTCCGCTGAAAATTCGTGGTCAGAAGCGGTTAAACGAATCTGGCCGACCTTCGCAATTGCGGATGAAGGTCGGCCAGATTCATTGGCGGCTAGGGACGAGCGCGGCAGATCTCGTTGAGCCGGGCAATGCATGGTTCATTTTGCAAGCTGGTGGTGTCCCCGAGCTTGGTGCCCTCGAAGAGCTGGGTCAGCAGGCGGCGCATGATTTTGCCCGAGCGGGTCTTGGGCACATCGGGGACCAGGACGATATCGCGTGGTTTGGCGATCGGTCCGATCTGCGTGGTGACGGTTGCGCGCAGCTCGGCGATGAACTGCTGCTGGCGGGCGAGCGTCTGCGCATCGGGTTGCGCCGCAACCAGCGAGGCATCCAGCGGCACCACGAACGCGGTAGCCGCATGCCCGGTCTGCTGATCCGGGGTCGGGCAGACTCCCGCCTCGACCACGCCTGGGTGGGTGACCAGTGCTGATTCGATCTCGATGGTGGACAGCCGGTGCCCGGAAATATTGATCACGTCATCGGTGCGTCCCAGGATGTAGATATCCCCATCCTCATCGAAACGCGCGCCATCCCCGGCCAGGAACCAGCCCTGCGCGGCGTACTGCTCCCAGTAGCTGGTGTAGTAGCGTTCCGGGTTTCCCCAGACCGTGCGGGCCATGGACGGGCCGGTCTGGGTGATCACGATATTTCCCTGCTCGTTGGGCCCCACGCGGCCGCCGGCGGCGTCCACGATGTCCACCGAAACGCCGGGCAGCGCCCGCGAAGCGCAGCCGGGCTTGAAGTGCTCGTCGGTAGGCAGCGGGGAGAGGACTGTCGCGCCGGACTCGGACTGCCACCAGGTATCGACCATCGGGATGCCGCCGGGGGTGCCGCGCCCCAGCTGAGCGCGCAGCCAGCGCCACGCCTCGGGGTTGACCGCCTCGCCCACGGTGCCGCCCACCCGAACCGAGGACAGGTCATAGTCGGCGGGAACCCCTTCGGGGAACCAGCCCATCAGCGAACGGACCAGGGTCGGCGCGGTGTAGTAGCTGGTGACCTTGTAGCGTTCGATGATCTCAAAGTGGCGGCCCGGGTGCGGTGCGTTGGGCACGCCCTCGTAGATCACCTGGGTGACGCCGTTGGCCAGCGGGCCGTAGATCTCGTAGGTGTGCGCGGTGACCCAAGCCAGATCTGCGGTGCACCAGTGCACGTCGCCCGCGCGCTGGGATTCGTCGGGGTTGCCGAACAGGAGATTGTGGCTGTACGCGGCCTGGGTCAGGTAACCGCCGGTGGTGTGCACCAGGCCCTTGGGCTGACCGGTGGTTCCGGAGGTGTACATGATGAACAGCGGCGTCTCGGCGTCAAAAGCCTGCGCCGCGTGCTCGGTGGACTGGGTTTCCACCGCCTCGTGCCACCACACGTCGCGTCCGGCGGTCCACGGGATCTCATCCCCGGTCCGGCGGATTACCAGAACCTTTTCGATGCTGTTTTCCCCGGATACCGCAAGGTCTGCGTTGGCCTTGACCGGAACCGAGGTGCCGCGGCGGAACTGGCCGTCGGTGGTGACCAGCAGCTTGGCCTTGGTGTCTTCCACCCGGAACTTCAACGCCTCCGCGGAGAAGCCGCCGAAGACCAGCGAATGGATCGCCCCGATGCGTGCACAGGCCAGGGTGATGACGATGGTTTCGATAAGCACCGGCAGGTAGATGACCACGCGGTCGCCCTTGGCCACGCCGAGCTCCTGCAGGGCGTTCGCCGCCTGGCTGACGCGCTCCTGGAGGTTCCGATAGGTCACCGCGATGCGGTCACCTGGCTCGCCCTCGAAGTAGAGGGCGACCTTTTCACCGTTGCCGGCTGCCACATGGCGGTCGGCGCAATTCACCGCGGCGTTGAGCTTGCCCCCCAGGTACCAGGAGATCTGCGGGCCGCGCTTGGCTTGTGCGTCTGCCGGGATGATCTGGCTGGTGGTGTGCCATGGGGTGTCCCAGTCAAGCAGGTTCGCCGCCTCGTCCCAGAACTCCTGGCGTGCCTCGGCGCTGGAGGGCTGATTTGTACTGGCCAATTCGGTGGTGGTCATTGCGGTCCTTGAAAAGTTTAGGGCGATTAATTTCGAGTCAGCGGAAGGCGCACTGAGCGTGTGGGTGCGCGGTACTTTATGGGAACGCCAAGAAAGTGCAATGTCGCATAGCGAGCCGTTGCGGGCAAGGCGAAATGAAAGCCATGATCATCTCCATCGTTCCTGGCGGTAGCACCGGTCACCGTTTGGTTTATTAACCGTGGGTGGTGGTTGCTGCGGCGTCACAGAGCCAGATCTCTTAGCCGCTCGGGATGGTTACACGACTATTACAGGCCTTCGAACGATTTCAATGCAAATCTTTCGTAACATGATAAATATTCGATAGATGCGTCACATCATCGTGATGTTTCGATTTTTATTTCACTAATCGCGTATTTGGCCGAAAAATCGCTAAACGCTAGGCATTGTGTTCGGCCGCGTTAGGCAAGTGCTGTCCTTGATGCATTTCAATCTCCATCCGTGCACGACGAAATGTGACTAACCGGGTTGAGGACGAAGTAGACCTCAGGCTACAAATGATTACGAACCATCCAGAGCGACCGAGAGATCTGGCTCGTCGACGTCGCAGCAACCACCCACCTAAATATTGGCGCGGGACGGTGCTACAGCCAGGACCGATGGAAAGAATTGAGGACTTTCGATGTCATTTGGCGATCCCGCTGGCGACTTTAATGCGCTCAGCGACCCGTCTATTGCGGGTAGCGCGGTGGAGCTTGACGACCTTCCACAGGAACTTCCTACCCGGCAGCTGCTGAAAATCACCCCGGGCCCCGGCGCTGACGAGCAGTATGAACGGCTTGCCGGCATTTTCCGTCCGGTGTTCGCACAGATCGCCGCCGGTGCAAGGGAACGCGACCGGCAGCGGATCCTGCCTTTCGAACAGGTTGGCTTGCTGAACCGTGAGCGCTTCGGTGCGCTGCGCCTGCCGGTTGCCGACGGCGGCCATGGGGCGCGCTTGAGCGATGTCTTCCGGTTGCTCATCGAATTAGCCGAGGCCGACTCGCATGTGGCTCAGCTATGGCGCGCGCATATTGCCTTCGTGGAAAATGCGGTGCGACTGAAAGATGCGCAGCTCCGTAGCAAATGGGTTGCCCGAATCAGCTCCGGGCAGATCGTGGGCAACGCCTACACCGAGGAAGGCGGCAACGCCCTCGGGTTGCTCAACACCAAGGTCACCGAGGAGGGGTCGCGCTGGCTGGTCAATGGGCGGAAGTTCTATTGCACCGGCACCATCTTCGCCGACTGGACCACCGTAGCGGTGGCGCACCCACAGCTCCCAGGGCGCCAGATCGCGGTAGTTTCCACCCAGCACAGCGGCGTGAAAATCCTCGATGACTGGGATGGTTTCGGCCAACAGCTCACCGGTACCGGCAGCACCGAATTCCACGAAGTTCCGGTGGACACCTTCATGCCGGAGGATCCCACGGATCCGGAAGCCGCGATCTTCCAACTCGTGCTCATGGCGGTACAGGCCGGAATCGGACGGGCGGCACTGAACGACCTGCGCTCCTCCGTGCAGGCGCGTACCCGCAGTTTCAGCACCGGCACCGGAGTTCCGGTGCACCGCGAACCGCAGGTCTTGCAGCTCGTCGGGGAGGTTTCCGCCGAAATCTTCGCCGCGGAGTCCGTGGTCATGGGCGCGGTGCTGGAGGTCGAGTCGGCCATGGCCGACGCGAACCTGAACGCCGAGGAGCGCTTTGCCGTGTGCGAACTGGCGGCAAACCGTGCCCAGACGATCGTGCAGCCGCTGGTCATCGGTGCGACCAGCAAGCTCTTCGACGCGCTGGGTGCATCTTCCACCCGCAATAGCTGCAATATGGACCGCCACTGGCGCAACGCCCGAACCATCGCGACGCACAATCCGGCGATCTACAAGGCGCGCATCGTGGGGGACTACGAGATCAACGGCGTGCAGCCCCAACGGCTGTCCGTCACCGGCACGGTAACCGGAGCAAACCGGTTCGCCGGCAGCTAGGCAACACTCCTCGAACACAGATTTTTAGACTTACCAGATTTCTTCTATGGATAGGGGCACACCAATGAGCGAGAACAAGCGCGAAATCCTTTTTAACGCCTTCGATATGAACTGCGTGGTGCACCAGTCGCCGGGCCTCTGGCGCCACCCGGATGACAAGGCGTCGACCTACAACACCCTTGGCTACTGGACCCACCTGGCCAAGGTGCTGGAAAAGGGCAAATTCGACGGGCTGTTCCTCGCCGACGTGCTGGGCACCTACGACGTCTACAAGGGCACCAACGAGACTCCGCTGCGCAGCGGAGCCCAGGCGCCGGTTAATGACCCGATGATGCTCGTCTCCGCGATGGCCGCGGTCACCGAGAACCTCGGCTTCGGCGTCACCGCCGGCACCGCCTATGAGCACCCTTATGCCTTCGCGCGCCGCCTGGCCACCCTGGACCACCTGACCAATGGCCGTGTCGGCTGGAATGTGGTCACCGGCTACCTGCCGTCGGCGGCCCGAAATATGGGCCAGGAAGACCAGATGGAGCACGACGAGCGCTACAACCACGCCGATGAGTACCTCGAAGTGGTCTACAAGCTGCTCGAAGGTTCGTGGGAAGAGGACGCGGTGCAGAACAACAAGGAATCCGGCGTCTACACCGACCATTCCAAAGTGCACCCGATCAATCACGAGGGCAAGTACTTCAAGGTTCCAGGCATCGCGATTACCGAGCCTTCCACCCAGCGTACCCCGGTGATTTACCAGGCCGGCGCCTCCAAGCGCGGGACCGAATTCGCCGCGTCGAACGCCGAAGCGATCTTCGTGAATTGCCCAACGCGAGATTTGCTCAAGGAAGCGGTCGCCAAAATTCGCGACGCTGCCGAAGCCGCCGGACGCGACCGCCACGACATCAAGATCTTCGCCATGCAGACCATCATCACCGGTGAAAGCTCTGAGCTGGCCCAGGCCAAGTTCGAGGACTACAGTTCCTACGTGGATATCGACGGCGCGCTGGCATTGCTTTCCGGTTGGACCGGCATCGACATGTCCGTCTACGGACCAGACGATGTCATCGGCGACGACGTGAAGTCCAACGCCATCCAGTCCTCGGTGGAAACCTTCAAGAAGGCCAGCGGGGATGACGGAAAGCCATGGACCATCCGCCAGTTGGCCGAATGGATCGGCGTGGGCGGATTCGGCCCGGTCTCCGTCGGTTCGGGTGCCGAGGTAGCCGAGAAACTCATCGACTGGGTGGACTACACCGACGTAGATGGCTTCAACCTCGCCTATGCGGTCACTCCAGGCACCTTCGAGGATGTCGTGGAATACGTGGTGCCAGAACTCCAGGCCCGCGGGGTCTACAAGACCGAATACACCGAGGGCTCGCTGCGCCACAAGCTGTTCGGCGCCGGGGACCGCGTGAAGGACACCCACCGCGCAGCCCAGTACAAGATCTCCAACCGATTGGCCACCAAGGCCTAGGTCCTTGTAGATCAAGCAATAGCGCAGAACCAGCGAGTCCCCGCGAAATGTTGAATTCCGCGGGGACCTGCTGGTTTTAATGGCTATTTGGCCGGGGTCACCACCATGGCCGAACCGCCGCCGCGACGCGTTGGCTCGGCAGCGGCGATCAAGGTCCCGTCTGCGGCGATTTCCACCGCCTCCACCGCGCCGATCTCAGCCTGCGGGGTGAAGGAATCACCGGCGGCGGTGAGCTTGTGCCCGAAAGCCTCAAGGACCGGCCCGTAGGCCTCGATGAATTCGGGCTCCGCCGTCACCGCCGCGGTATTGCGCTGCGAGGCGCGGGGGGCCGCGATGGCTTCGCTCAGATCCATGCCCAGGTCAATGCGGTTCACCAGGGTTTGCAGCACCGTGGTGATGATGGTGGAGCCGCCGGGTGAGCCGATGGCGAGCATCGGTTCGCCATCGCGCAGCACGATCGTGGGCGCCATCGAGGAGCGCGGACGCTTGCCCGGCTCGATCCGGTTCGGGTCGGCGGGATCGTACACCGTGGAGAAATCGGTCAGCTCGTTGTTCAACAGGAAGCCGCGCTCGGGCACCACGATGCCCGAACCTCCGGTCTGCTCGATGGTCAGGGTGTAGGAGACGACGTTGCCCCAGCGGTCCACCACCGACAGGTGGGTGGTGGAGATGTTCTCGGTATCCTGCTCAACCACCGGTTCGCTGGTTGCCGCCGGGCACACTCCGTCATAGCCCTCGATGTTGCCCGGAGCTACCGGCTTCACCGCGGCCTGTTCGGGGTTTACCGCGCACGCCCGGTCGACGCCGAAGAGCTTGTCGGTCAGGATTTCGGTGGGAACATCCACAAAGGCCGGATCGCCGACAAACTTGCCGCGGTCGGCATAGGCCAGTGCTGTCGCCTCGAAGTAGTGGTGAAGCGCGGTGGGCCGTTCCATGCCGGCGAGGTCGAACTCGCCGAGAATATTCAGCGATTCACCGATGGTGGTTCCGCCGCTGGAGGATGGCGCCATGCCGAAAACATCGAGGCCGCGGTAGCTGACCTGGGTTGGCTGCTGCTCCACGACCTTGTAGTCCGCGAGATCGGCGGTGCTCACATAGCCGGCCGGAACCGGGAGCTCGGTGTCCGCGGCCGTGGGCGGAGCCTGCACCGTCTGCGATATTTCTTCGGCCATCTCGCCCTGGTAGAACGCCGAGGGGCCCTGCTTCGCCAGCAACCGGTAGGTCTGGGCAAGATCCGGGTTCTTGAAGATGCTGCCAACGTGCGGCGCATCGCCATCGGGCAGGAATAGCTCGCTGGTGGAGCCGAAGGCCGCGAAGCGTTCCTTGTTATCCAGGGTATGTTCGCGGAAGGTTTCATCGACAACGAAGCCGCGTGAAGCTACCTGGGTGGCTGGGCGCAGAACTTTTTTCAGGCTTTGGGAACCCCAATTATCCAGTGCGCGCTGCCAGGTGGCCAGGGTGCCGGGCACGCCGACCGCCACACCGCTGGTCACCAGTTCGGGAGTGAAGTTGTAGGGCTCGCCGGTTTCCGGATCGATGAAGGCATCTCGGGGCATTGCTGCCGGAGCCGTTTCACGGCCGTCGATGGTGCTGATTTTTCCGGATTTCGCGTCGTAGT
This sequence comes from Arthrobacter sp. MYb221, assembly GCF_002979835.1. NCBI lineage: Bacteria > Bacillati > Actinomycetota > Actinomycetes > Micrococcales > Micrococcaceae > Arthrobacter > Arthrobacter sp. MYb221. The sequence goes on from NZ_PCPW01000005.1 coordinate 188,900, forward strand.
ACATGAAGTAGCCGCCGCCGCCGATGCCCGCGCTATAAGGCTCGGTCACGCCTAGCGCGGCCGCCGTTGCGACCGCCGCATCAACCGCGTTGCCGCCCTTGCGCAGAATCTCGATTCCGGCGGCGGTTGCTTCCGGGTCTACGGAGGAAACTGCGCCGCCGCTGCCTTTGGCCGTAGGTGTTTTGTCGGTCGCTCTGGGGTCGGCGCTTGCCGGAAAGGCGGTGAAGGTTCCCAGTCCCAGCGCCAGTGCCGCGGCACTGGCGATAGCTCTCGTACTTGCTCGTGACATACTTTGATCTCCTGAAAAGGTGGGGATGAAGTAAGCGCCAATTTACGGGAGAACCACCTGAGGCAAGGGCTGTGACACGCATCACCGCGTATGCTTGCCGCTCATTACGCTCAGGTGAAGCCTTCCCTAGCGTCGGGTTCGCAGCCCGGGGCGAGCGCTTGCAGCGGTGCAGATCACTGAGCGAGGATGGCCAGCCTAGAGATCTGCCAATGCGGGAGGAGGTCTCAGATTGGCTGGATGGGGAGCGCTACGGCGCAAGTGCCAAGTCGGAGTTGACGAAGAAAGTAACGAGACTGAATTTATCGCTGCAAAACCTTATTATCGCTGCCTCTTGCGATGAAGTCGAATCCGGCGGCGTGTCGAGATGATGACGGGGGGAGCAACGTTGATTGCTCGGGAAGCCATTAGGAAGCTGCCAACGTTCGACGACATTGACTAAGGGAAGTCAGATAACCCGTGCGTGGGAAAAGTACACCGAGTACAAAGTTTTCTGATCCCGATGTCAGACCAGAGTAGCAGCGCCTGCGGCTCTAATGGCGTAATCAAAATCGACTTGCTAATTAGCTAAATTTTTCTGTTGTCCTAGACTGCATTGATGTCGAGCACCTGCCAGGCGAGGGGAGCTTGCTATGAATTGGTGGTCTCACTCACCCCTGACAGACAGGGCTTCTGCACGGAATTCCGGGGTGAACTTCTGACGTTTGGACATGCACTCATTCTCCTACAAACGCGTGTTTCACAAAAGCATGACAGCTCAGTTCCCGTCACGCACAAGGTGCATCTATTTGGCGGGAATAGCTGACTTCATTGCGCTTGCTCTTACTTGCGGTTTTTCTGTAGAACTTAAAAATAAACCTCTGACGGCAATAAAAGTGTCCTCGACCTATTGTTATTTGTCACATGCTATGAAATATTTAGAAAGTCATTTTGGACTACAAAGGAGAACCTCATGGAAAGAATCACCAAGACCACAACCGAAGACGTCTTCACCATTGAAGAGTTCGACTCTGTTGACAGCGAAGCTGTGATGGTTCACCGCTGCTAAATGTGAACACATGAGGGCCCGGCCCACCTTGGGTCGGGCCCTCACTGTCGTCTGGAGGTTGTATGGAAGTTGTATTGAAGCCTGGGCATCGGACTATGCGAGTTACCGAAGGCCTGCTCATCGTAGGAGAAACCAAACGATACTTGTTCCGTGGTCTTAGTGATGAGGACATGATATGGGTTGAGGGTCTGGCCGCAGGCAATGCGGTCAACTTTGAGGAAGCCCTGAAGCGTTTATGGTCCAACAAGCTGGTTCGAGCCCTCGAAGCTGCAGATCTATTTACTTCTCTACCCCGCGATATCGCACCCGCAATCGAATCCAGGCAACTTGGATACCTGGCAAACTTCGTCCAACATCCAACAGTTGCCCAGAGTGCTATCCGTAATTCAACGGTAGCTATCTTCGGTCTCGGAGGTACCGGGGTCAACATTCTCGAGCACCTCGTAGGTGCCGGGGTTGAGAAATTTATCCTCATCGACGGGGATTGCGTGAATCTCGACAATCTCAACCGCCAGTACGCCTATCGGCTGGAAGACATCGGTCGACCAAAAACGGAAGCTGCGGCCACATATGTGTTGACGAAGCGTCCGGAAGCGAAAGTAACAGCTATCAATCAATACATCGATTCTCAGTCGGATACATGGGACGCCTTGAGTGGCTCCTCGGTTGATCTGGCAGTAATTTGCCTCGACATGCCTATAGGGTACGGGTCGGACCTAGTCACCCGTAGCTGTTGGGAATCAGGCGTACCTAGTCTTTTTGGAGGAGTGGGGCTGCGACGGGGATTCTACGGGCCTGTGTATTGCCCAGAGCGTTCCATTCAGGAGCCAAAATTCCCACATCGGGACGGTACCGTAGAGGAAAGAAGCGGCGTACCTTACTCTTTCGGTCCAACTAATTCCCTAATCTCCAGCCTTATGGCCGCTCAAGCCATTCATCATCTAGCCGGAGACCACAAAAATGTGGAGTACAATGTCACACGAAATGTCAATTTTCAGTCAGGCCTTGTAGTCGATGCCGAAGGCAACGATGGGTGACTCCGTTTGCTTGGGCGCATCAGTGCAGCAGGATTCAACGATCAAGATCGAGACTGATGTCATGCCGACGACTTTCGGTCATAAATCACGCGATTTTACGTCCCTTTTATTCTCCCGACAATTGAACAGTCCGCTCTTTACTGAGTCTCAAGATGATGCTGGTGTACGTGGTCTTCTCGTGCGGGAAGCTACACGGCACGATGATCTGAACTGGCAGCTCGAACTTGATGATGACTTACTGTGGACTAACGGCGACGGTATCTTCGCAAACGACGTACTTACGCAAATGCGATCAATAGCTGCGTCGTCGCCATTCAAATTCTTGTTAAGGCCTCTGAAGCAAGTGCAAGTGCTCGGGCCGAAAACCCTTAGTTTCAAGACAAGATTGCCTTTGGATTTGCCAGCGGTGCTCTCGAACCCTGTTTTCGCTCCTGAGCGAATAGAGCCACAAACGAGTACTGGGTCATTTCAAGTTCAAACACTCACGCCACGTCGTGCTGTGTTTCGTCCGAATGGTGATTCGCCTGCGATAGAGTTCGTCCTCGCTGATAATGCTGAAGATGGCCAACGCATGTTCGACGAAGGAATCACTTCGCTAACCTGCTCGACAACATACCCAATAGATCGTTGGCAAGACACCGACGAACGTGCTGGTCTCCATGTACAGCCGTTGAATATCTCGGTCGACATCGTGCTTCCCATCAGCATGGACAAGAAGTTTGTAGGTTGTATAAGCGCGGCGATCGACCGCGACGAAATAGCGCGTGATCTGCACGGGCTAGTCGAACCCTTGAATGCGGCGACGGACATGTGGCTGGATGAGGGGAGTGTTGGCAGATCTGTGGGACGATTGTCCGACGCACCCCGCCCTCCGCTGGGCAGACAGTGGTTACTAGTCTACCCTGACTTCTCGCCGAACGAGCAGTTAGCGTATGCAGTCGCAACGCAGTTGAAGAGGGAATTAGGCCTCGATCTCTTTCCGTTTGCTCAGACCTACGAAGACTACCTTCAGGGTCAGGGCGCCTCAAATGCCGACTGCTTTCGACTTGTGCTTAGGGCGAGCCCGTGGCCTGACCCGATTTCCATGATTCTGCCCTATCTGCAGCACAGTGAAATGGACGTTTCCATGGGCAAGAAACTGGAACAGACCGTTAGAGCTATTGCCGCGGCAGGTGTAGCGGAGAGGCATGAGTTGCTTCGTGAAGCGAGCACTATTATCGAGGGAGAACTTGCGATATTCCCAATCGTGCGTTTGCGTTCCATAACTAGGACGCGCTTCTCACACTTTTCATCGCCGGTATCTGGCTGGACGAATTATCTTTCAAATCTCCCCAATTGTTCAAGAACGGTACCAGGATGAGCCTTAATTACGTAGAGACAAATCAGAACTACTGGGACCACAACAGTGAACTTTATTTACAAGGACACCCTGAGCACGCAAACCCAGGAATGCACCCTTCCTGGGGTATATGGCATATTGCTGAGAGTGAGATGGACGTGCTTACGTCATTGTTGCCTAGTGATGGAAAGGTGGTGGACCTTGGGTGTGGAATCGGTCACGACGTCGTTGGTTTCGCCGATATGGGTTTCGACGTATGGGGTATCGAGTTGTCTGCTCGTCAACTAGACAACGCAATTCCACATGAACGTGCTGAATATGTGCACGGGGTCAGTGAAAGACTACCTTTCGAGGATAGTTTTTTTGATGCTGCATACTCGGACCATGGCGCCTTCGATTTCTCTCCTCCCGAGGTGCTCCTCCGGGAAGCATTTAGGGTCCTCAAGCCAGGAGGGTTGCTTGCCATCTGCGTGTACTCACCTCTACTTCAAGCTTGCTTAAACGGTGAGACCGGAAGCGTCGAGAATAAGCTATTGAATCCGTGGTTGCCCTCTACCGTGAAATCCACCGGCGAAGTCGTAGTTTTTAGTTATTCCTATTCCGCATGGGTGCAGATGTTTGTTGCCGCCGGCTTCGTAGTTCTTCGGCTCGAGGAACTGAAAGCGCCGCTCGATGGCGGCACGTATTTTCGTGAGCACTTAGATAGGGCATGGGCAGAACGATGGCCCGCAGAGCAACTCTGGGTTGTCCGTCGTCCCGCCGAGTAAGCACGTTACTAACAGATCCTCTCACGCGAGAGAACCAGAAGATAGGAAGATATGAGCAACGAAACTTCATCAGTTCTTGGTACTACGAGGGCAATCGGTTTAGAAGTCCGTAAGTCAGTGATCGAAATGTTGAGTCGTGAAGACAGTTTGGCCCTTATTAGTGGCTTTGGGCCGGAACAAAACGGAGTGGCTGGCAGCCTGTCTGGCCTTCCGCCAGTGGCATCTAGGTCTCTGTTTGAAGAGATGCGCGCGATCCAAGACTGGAAAGAAGAGGCTTGGCAGTTGCATAGCAACCAAACCGTGCAGCGGGTTTCGCCCCAGGAGTTTGGGCGTCTTTCTTCGGAGGAACAATTTTCAATGAGCGATTGCCTTCGTGAGGTCCCGGCAGACGCATTGGCTCTCCGTGGGCTTATCTCTGGTCTCAAATCTGAGGAAGTGGCCTCCTCACTAAGCAGTGCATTCGGTGAGGCCGTCCGTTTCAAGTCAGCAGATGTAGCGAGATATCGGCAGGGGCACTACCTGCGAAGGCATGCAGACAACTACGAAGATCGCCGGTTCGGTCTCGTTTTCTTCCTCGCTCCAGGATGGCGTTACGGTTACGGTGGGGAGCTTATGGTCGAAGGGCCTGGCGGTGATGCATATGTAATACAACCACACGCAGGTGCTGTGGCGGCGCTGCGAATAAAGCAAGGCTACAACCACCAAGTAGCCAGAATGCAATCCGTGACGTGGACTAGATTCTCGATAGCCACCCATTTTGTTGCGGCTTAGTCTGCAGGTCTCAGGCCGAGGCTTCTTGCGCTTCGAGGCAACTGCCGTCGACCGCACAATTTAGTTTGCGTTTACAGTCATAGGACCTGATACACACATGTTTAAAAACGAATCATTCCGCGCTCTATGGGGTGCACACACTGTCGCTCTTATTGGTACAAATACGAGTCTCGTTGTTATACCGCTACTTGCGCTTACTATAACGGGCGCAACTGTCTTCCAGATGGGATTACTCGAGGCCGCAGAATCCCTAGCTGTTCTTCTATTCGGGCTCTTCATCGGAATATATGCAGACAGAGTCGGCGGGAGAACGGCGATGTTGATCGCGAACTTCCTTCGTGCAGTCGCATTGGTTAGCATCCCAATAGCCTATTTTTTCTTTTCACTGACGTTCACCCACGTATTTATTGCAGTGTTCGTTGTGGGTGCGGGGACATTGCTTTATCAGAGTGCTCTTTCCAAAACTGTGGTAACGACGTTTGACCGGAAGAGCTGGCCAGCAGTGAATTCTTACATGGAGGGTAGCTCCTCGGTAACCGAAGTGGGGGGCCCGGTCTCGGTGGACTCTTGGTACAGATCATTGGCGCACCGTTCGCAGTCCTACTTGATGTAGTCAGCTATCTTGTGAGTTCCTTACTTTTGCTCAACATTCGACCGGCAGCGGTTGATGCGTCGTCCAAGGTAGAAGCTGTTGAGACCATGAAAGAAGAGAAAGTCAATTTTTTGTCTGGGCTTCAGTTCATCTTGAAGCAACCGGTTCTTCGCTCGATCACATTCGCAGCAGCGCACTTTAACTTCTTCACATCAGTCTTCTTCGGGGTATACACGTTTTATCTTGTGCGTGATCTGGGACTGAGCCCATTGTTTGTTGGTCTAGCCAGTGTGGCTGGCGGCATCGGGGGAGTAGTATCCGCAGTAATCGCAGGGCGGCTGATGGGAAGCTGCCGCACTAGCGTCCTGTTCTGTATTTCCTTGGTTGTACCTGCCGGCGCCGCGCTACTGGTCCCTCTGGCCATGAACACCCAGAACGAGTGGGCTGTATTTGCCCTAGTCGCTATGTCTCAGCTCGTATGGTCATTCGCGATAGTGGTAAATCTTGTTATGAGCGAAAGCATCAAGCAGGCGTTAACTTCCTCTAACTCCATCGCACGTGTTTCTTCCGCGATCCGTTGGTTAACGCTTGGAGTCGAACCTGTGGGTGCAATTATCGGCGGCCTGTTAGCAACCGTTATGGGAGGGACTCTAACTCTCTACATCGCGGCGGTAGGCCTCGCAACGGCAGTTATCTGGCTCCTCCCTCGCGGAGGAATTCGTTCATTCGACCTCCGCAATGCCCTCGCCGTGGAGGACGAACCGCCGAACTCGCAGGTACAGAATAGTTTAGGATTCTAAATATGGGTCACCTTACCGTGAATAACGTCAGTGTTTCGCATGATGGGCAGGCAACGATCCTGCAGAACGTGAACTTTAAAGTATCGGAGGGAGAAGTCGCGGTCTTAATCGGTCCAAATGGATCGGGCAAAACTTCCCTGCTGAGGATTTTGAGCGGTCAGGATAATCCTTCGTCAGGTTCGGTGGCTGTTCACGGCGGACTTGGGGTCATGCCCCAGTTCGTGCGGAATAAGCCTGGCGAACTGACTGTACGTGAATTGTGCCTCACAGTTGCGCCGCCACTCCTGCGCAACTTAGGTCGACAGCTGATCGAAGCGGAGCAAACGCTCGCTCGCAGTACCGACGAAGCTGATCAATTCAAGTTCGCTGAGTTATTAGCCGAGTACGGAGATGGTGGCGGTTACGAGCTCGAAGTCCTGTGGGATAAGGCGTGTACATCTGCACTTGGTCTTAGCTTCGACGATGTCGCAGAGAGAGCGAGCGGCACCTTGTCGGGGGGGGAGCAAAAGCGTTTGTTGCTGGAAATCCTATTCGAAGGTCGCGAAGGCGTGCTTCTCCTCGATGAGCCGGATAACTATCTAGACGTACCAGGCAAAGAATGGCTGGAAGCGCGACTTTTGGAGACAGACAAAGCTGTGCTACTGGTGAGTCATGATAGACAGCTTTTGTCGAATACTTCGTCCAAGGTAGTAGCCGTAGACGCGGGTACAACGTGGACTCATGGTGGTTCCTTCACTGGGTGGGATGAGATTAGAGCGGCCCGGATCTCACGGCTCGAAGAGCTTCACCGACGTTGGGATGAAGAGCATGATCGGTTGATACAACTTGTACACACGCTCCGTGAACAGGCGAAAATAAGCGCTAGTATGGCGCCTAAATACAGGGCAATGCAGACTAGACTTCGGAAGTACGAAGAGGCAGGTCGGCCGCCTGAACTACCTATTCAGCAAAAAATTGTATCGCGTTTATTCGGCAGTCGAACCGGGCTGCGCACTCTCACGACCGAAAATTTGGTTCTAGAGGACCTTACCAAGGCTTTTAGCTTAGAGCTGTTCTATGGGGATCGAGTAGCTGTAATTGGAGGTAACGGGACAGGAAAGAGCCATTTTCTTAGATTGTTGGCCGGGGAACATGTTGACATATCGGGGACTTGGGGTTGGGGGTCGAGGGTCAAGCTGGGCTATTTCGCTCAGACGCATTCCCACCCGGAGTGGGAGGGACAAACGGCGATTGCTATACTTCAAGAATGCTCGTCGCCCGACTCGGGGGGACGTGAGTTTGGAACTGCTATGTCGATGCTTTCCAGATACGGTATCGGCGCCGTGGCTGAACTCCCGTTCGATAAACTATCAGGCGGCCAACAGGCAAGGTTGCAAGTGCTCCTCCTAGAAGCTGGCGGGAGCAATGTTTTGCTCCTTGACGAACCCACAGACAACCTTGATCTTGTATCGGCGGAAGCACTCCAGAAAGCCATACTGGCTTTCGATGGTGTTGTTGTCGCGGTGACACATGATCGATGGTTTGCGCGCACCTTCGACCGCTTCGTTCACTTTGCATCTAACGGAATGGTGTCTGAACCGCGGGATCCGATCTGGCACGAGTAGACGACCAGAGACAAGCAACGTTACTGGCTGGGGCCTTGTGAAAGATCGTAGAGATTCTCGTCGCTAATTCATTTCTAGACGATTGCGGCTCTCTTTCGACCAGTGATGTTTTGGTGGACAGAGACACGTAGAAAGCTCTTCGGATTCTGACTATCTAAACACCGGCTGAACGCGTTCTTGATTTTGCTGCACGCAAGCGAGAAGAGAGTTCCAGAAGGGGTGTATGATTATTTTTTCGCAACGGGCATTCGCGAACTTCATAGAAAACTAGCACCGGGAAATCTGGGCGCTGTGCAGCAGTCCGGGTCAAGTACTTCGGACTGGACTGAGTGCGCGGCAGGAATTCTGCTCAGTTCAGCGCGCGTGGAAGGTGCTCCGTAGTAGGTGTCGGCACTCAGCATGGTGAAGATAATGTTGTGCCGGTGGCGCGCCACCGCGATCACCGCTTGATTTTGTTTCTAGCCCGCCGCGTTTCTCGTCGAAATGCGCTCTGGAACCAAAGTATTCGAATTCGAGCGACGCGAATGCGGACTGGTACAAGGCTCGGTTGAGGCTATGGTTTCCCTTCCACGAGAAATGGACCCTACGAATTGATGTGTCAGATCTCTACGTCACCGGTGTTAAGCCTGGGTACGTGGCGCGGTGGGGACATCAGGCGGTCGCGAAGTGCTTGCCACTGACTTCGGTGAGGATATTAGATTCGCTATGGATCCCCACCCTGAGGATCGACGAGTGCCTCCACACGCACCCGGATCGCTTCTCTAGCGGCCCGGGTGTCGGCTACCATCAACACTAACTCGGGTAACATGCTATCGGAACCTCCTTCCCGGATGCGATCATAGATTGCACCGTTTTTAGCAGACGTATTTGGTAGCACCTGTGCGGAGATCGGATGTGGAATCTCGTCTCTTCGTAGACACGGAATCTCATGACTTTGTGGATAGAGGATCTCAATACTTAGTATTTCGATACACTCGTGCTCCAAATACGTCTGCTAACCATGCGCGGCCAAAGTAGCCATGATGTCCTTGGCCCAGCGCAAGCATGTGCCTATCCGAAGGACCGGCGCAGCGCGGCGAGTATCAGAAACTTGACCAGCAGCTGTGCGACGGACACCAAGTTGATTAATTCCTAATTTCCGCCCCGTGCAAAACTCAATGATCATAAGCAAGCAACGAGCGCTTGTGTGGGTCATTAATCTTCCAGTTATGCCAGATCCCCGCGGCCATCGCCAGCAGATTGGCCCCTCTTCGACATCAACCACTCGATGCTCCGTTCACCATGTCGTTCCAGTCCGGTCTGTCCTTTTGGTTGGGTCCCCGAAAAGTAGTCCCCTACGGAGTCAACCCAGCGCCCTCTTCCCTAAAAGGCAAAAGCATGCACCTTTGGGGATGCCACCGCACACGCTTCAACGACGAACTCGACTTCAGCAAATTCATCCAGGTGCTCGTCCTCGGAGCCGCCTACGAGAAAATCGACGACACAACTTGCTCCGCAACCACCATCCGACGCCTACGCGACGATTGGATCAGTACCGGCAGGCATCTTCCTGAACCTCGAACAACTCTGTCTCGAAGGCTACGACCGAATAACCGGACTGGTCCTAGAGAATATAGTTGTCGAGGGATGCTAGGTCAAAACACCCTGCGGAGGCGAAGCGGTCGGATGGTCACCCCAATAGGCAGGGGGAGGTGAGCCGCCAAACGCTCACTGCTAACTGGCGGCCAAGGTATCCCCAGCGGATGAGTCATAGACGGGCCAGCCGCCACGGTTCACCGCTAATTCGTCCCACCTCGAACGACTTAGCCGTTTCGGTTATCTCCTCCCATCCCAAATCACCGTGCATCTGGATGCCGTCTACGACAGCAAGAGCACTTGGGAGCTACTCACCGAGCTAGACTTCAACGCAGTGAACAGCACCAAAGGTGCACCACTGTGAGCGCGAATATGTTGGGACGTGGAGCGAACCAACTCGTTGCCCAATCGCGGCTTCAAAAGAGCAATTGGTACGGTACGAAAATCTATAATATTGACGCGATGTTCAACTTGGCAAACGGCATCATAGCTATCCGCAGACTGAAAAGTTCAGCGGGGATAGCGCGCCGGTGAGATTCAAGGCCTTCATGTCGGGGGCTTTCTATTGGCGCAGTCTCCACCTTAGGAAATTCGAGATTATATTCAATTTATGCAGCAGATAGCAAAATTTGTTAGTCAGCAGCGTCATGAACTGACTTATGACGTTTCGTGACCGGCTTCAGGGCCTGTTTTTGCCCCAAAGTGTGTATTGGGATGACTTCGTGACGCGTATATAACGTCATGGTTGGTCACACCGCACCTGCGCGCGCAGACTTAAATTGTTCGGCAAAGACACCGAATGATAACCATCCAGAGCGACCGAGAGACCTGGCTCGTTGACGTTGCAGCAACCATCCCGGCAGGGAGCGGTGCTAAGGCCAGGACCGATGGAGATTGCTAGATTTCGCAACGGTCCGCACAGGGGAGAAGTCTGCCTTCTTCCCGCCCCGCAATACCGCGGCAGGATCGGGATTTCGGCGTAATCCTCGGGAAATTACCGAGAGGAACACCAGAAAATGCGCAACACACCACTGAGCCTGAAGGCCGCAGCACTACTCGCAGTTCTAGGTCTTTCGCTGACCGCCTGTGGCGGCAACAGCGCATCCACCGCGGAGAGCTCCGAGCCGGCAGCTTCCGCGGAAGCAGGCGCCCCGGTAGAGGGAGGAACGTTCACCTTTGCCGAGGTAACCCCGATCAACAACTGGCAGACCCAGGCCGCTCGCTTCTACGAGAAGGCGAATGTGCTGAACTCGGTGCTGGACCGGTTGACCTATTTTGATACCGAATCCGGCAAGCTCGTAGGCTGGATCGCCTCCGAGTTCACCGCCAATAAGGCACAGACCGAATTCACCTTCACCATTCGTGATGGCGTCACATTCTCGGACGGCACGGCCCTGGATGCCGAAGCGGTCAAGAAAAATCTGGACGCGCTGGGCTTAGGCGTGAAATCCGCGCAGATTCAACCGAACGTCGACTTTTCAGCCTACAAGAGCTCCGAGGTCGTCGGCGAGAACCAGGTCAAGGTGACCCTGAAGCGCCCGGATGCGAACTTCCTGCGCTCCACCTCCTCGGTGACCGCCGGGCTGGTATCCCCGGGCACACTGGAACTGGACAATGCAGGGCAAACCGCAATATCGCAGATCGTCGGTTCCGGACCGTTCGTCTTCGAGTCCGAAAAGCCAGATGAAGAAGTCATCTTCACCAGCCGCGATGACTACGCCTGGGCCCCGGAAACCGCAGCAAACCAGGGTGACGCATACCTTGAACAACTGGTCGTCAAGTACCTGCCAGAAGTTGCCCACCGGGCCGGCGCGGCGCAGTCCGGCCAGGTCGATTTGGTCCGCGGACTGCAGCCCGTTGACGAAGAGGTGCTCAGTGCCGGAGGCGGGCAGATCTTCGCCGCCCAAGGCGTGGACCTGACTACCAACCATGCCGCGATTCGAATCGGTTCGGGCAAGCTGGCCGAGACCAAGGTGCGCCAGGCGTTGCAGGTGGGAATCGACCGCCAGGCGCTGAAGGACACGGTCCTCTCGGACAGCTATGTGCTCGCAGGGTCGATCCTCAACCACCAGGCACCGGGCTTCGTGGATCTGTCTGCCGAGCTCGGCTATGACCCGGAGAAGTCCAAGGCCTTGCTTGAAGAAGCGGGCTGGAGCGTTGGTGCGGACGGGATCCGTGAGAAGGACGGCAAGAAGCTTGAAATCACGGTGGCCAGCTCGAATAACTCCGTGGTCATCAAGCCGGCCTTCGAGCTGATCGAACAGCAATGGCGGGAGATCGGAGTGCAGCTGGTCAACCGTGCTGCGGACAATTCATTTTTGACCAACGCCATGGTCGATGACCAGATCGAATTCTTCGGAACCCGCCAGTTCGCCTACGGCGGCCTGGGGCCGGTCTACGCGCCGGCGACAAATAACCAGACGCTGAACGCCGACAAGGAACTGAACGAATTGTTCACCCGCGAGCAGGCGGCGACCACCGAAGAAGAGCATCTGGAGCTCATCGGCGAGGAGCAGCGCGCGCTGGTTCTGGACAAGGCATTGACCCTCGTGTTGTGGGACGAAGTGCAGGTGTACGGCGCCAACAAGGACGCGCACATCGACTTCACCTCCGGCACCGCACCAATCTTCCAGGGCGCCTGGAAGAGCAACGGCTAAAGGAACTCAACATGGGTGGATACATCGCACAACGCATCGGTCAGGCACTGCTGGTGATCCTGCTGGCCTACACCGCGGTCTTCCTCGCGGTGCAGGCCCTGCCGAACGACCCGGTCACGATCTTCCTCTCCGCAGACTCGTCTGCGGATCCGGCAACGATCGCGCAGATGAAGGCCTACTACGGCTATGACCAGCCGCTGATCGTGCAGTACTTCACCCAGCTCGGTGCGCTGCTGACCGGAGACCTGGGCTATTCCCTGTCCTCCGGCTCGGCGGTGTCCACCCGAATAGGCGAGGTCATCGGCTCCACGCTGCTGCTCGCCGGGAGCGCCTTCGCCCTGGCGCTGGTGCTGGCGGTCGCGTTGACGGCCGCCGCCAGCCTGTCGCGCCGCACCCGGGTCCGCAACGCCCTGCTGAATCTGCCACCGCTGATGATTTCCATCCCGGTGTTCTGGCTCGGACTGGTGCTGCTTCAGGTGCTCGCGGTGCAGCTCGGGGTGATGTCGCTGTTCCCGGACGGCTCGTTCCTCTCGCTGGCGGTGCCGATCCTCGTTCTGGCCATCCACCTCAGCGCACCCATCGCCCAGGTGCTGATCAAGAGCGTGCACGAGGTGAACACTCAGCCCTTCGTCGATGTCTTGCGGGCCAAGGGCGCCAGCGAGGAATGGATCTTCTACCGGCACACGCTGAAAAACGCCGCCCCGGCGGCGCTATCCATCGCGGGCATCACCATCGGCACCCTGCTCGCCGGTTCCGTCATCACCGAGACGGTTTTTGCCCGTGCCGGCCTGGGCCAGCTGGTGCTGCAGGCGGTCACGGTGCAGGACATCCCGCTGGTGCAGGGACTGGTGCTGCTCACCGCCGCCGCCTTCACCGCGGTGAATCTGCTCGTCGACCTGATCCATCCGAAGCTTGATCCACGCATCATCACCTCCCACGCCGGTTCGCCTCGCGCGCTGGCAGCCTAGGGAAAGGAAACGATCATGAGTCTTTTGACCGAACGGGGTACCCCGGCCGTGGAGCTGGCCCCTGGCAGCGCGCTCCGACCGGAGCATGGCGCCACGCCCAAGACCACGCTGCTTGGCTGGTTGCGGAACTGGTGGGTGCTCCTCCCGCTGGCGCTCCTGCTCGCCTGGGCGGTAGTGCCGGGGCTGTTCTCCGGACAGGACCCGCTCACCGGGGTGCCGCAGCAGAAGCTCGCGGAACCATCGCTGGCCCATCCCTTCGGAACCGACCACCTGGGGCGCGACGTCTATGCCCGGGTGGTCCACGGAACCAGCCAGACGCTGATGACCGCCGGACTGGCCTGCCTGATCGGCAGCGTGGTGGGCAGCCTGCTGGGCCTGCTCGCCGCCACCGCCGGCCGTTTCGCCGACTCGGTCGCGATGCGCTTCGTCGACGTGGTGCTGGCGGTTCCCGCCTTCCTGATCGCGCTGATCCTGGTCACCGCGACCGAACCCGGTCCATTCTCGCTGGGACTCGGTGTGGGCATCGCCTCGATCGCGGCCTTCGCGCGGCTTGTCCGCACCGAGGTGCTGCGCGTACGTTCACGCGATTTCGTGCAGGCGGCGCTGATGAGCGGTGGCGGCTACCTCACCGTGCTGCGCCGCCATATCATCCCGCACGTGATCGGCCCGGTGCTCGCCCTGCTGGCGGTCGACCTGGGGGCGGCGATCCTGGCGATCTCCGGGCTCGGCTTCCTGGGATTCGGCTCGCCGCCGCCAACACCCGAATGGGGGCTGCTGATCTCCGAAGGCCGCCAATACCTCACCGTCGCCTGGTGGCTGACCACGCTTCCGGGGCTGGTGATCGTCGCGGCAGTGATGCTCACCGCCGTGCTCGGCCGCGCAATCAACAAGGCATTCCGCTTCTAACCGGCACCGGGGACCAAAATTTGTGAAGGGATCAGATTATGACTACCAATGACACCGGCACCAACCCAGTCGTGCGCATCGAGGATCTTTCGGTGCGGTACGCCCAAGGCACCCTCGCCGCGCAGGGGATCAACCTCGAAATCCCGGCCGGGCAGATCGTGGCAATCGTTGGCGAATCGGGTTCGGGGAAATCGACGCTGACCAAGGCACTGATCGGGCTGCTTCCCCAGGACGCCAGCACCACCGGCAGCATCCGCTTTGGCGGCACCGAGGTCACCGCGCTGAGCTTGCGTCAATGGCGCGATATCCGGGGCGCCGGTATCGGGCTGGTCCCGCAGGACCCGGGCGCCTCGCTCGACCCGGTGAAGACCATCGGCTCGCAGCTCATCGAGGTGTTCCGCCTGCACCCGACCCGTTCGGTGCCCAAGAACCGGTGGCGTGAAAAAGCCATCGAACTTCTCGGCAGCGTCGGGATCGACCGGGCGGAGCAACGCCTGAGCCAGTACCCGCACGAGCTATCCGGCGGGCTGAAGCAACGCGTGCTGATCGCCATCGCCTTCGCGCTGAATCCGCAGCTGCTGATCGCCGACGAGCCAACCAGCGCACTGGATGTCACCGTGCAGCGCACGGTGCTTGAAGTCTTCGTGTCCTTGGCCCGGCAGAAGGGGACCACCGTCCTGTTCGTCACCCACGACCTCGCCGTAGCTACCGACATCGCCGACAGGGTACTGGTGATGAATGGTGGCGAGGTGCTCGAAGACCGTTCGGTCCGCGAGCTGATTGCCAGCAGCACCAATGACTACACCAAGGCCCTGCTCGACCAGGCGTACGCCACCAACCAGCGCCGAGACACGGCCGAAATCAGCGACGTGGCGATTCGCGTGACGGACCTCGGCAAGGAGTTTGGACAGGGTTCCAAGGCGCATCAGGCGGTCCAGCAGGTCAGCTTCGAGGTGGCTCGCGGCACGACCTTCTCGCTGGTCGGAGAGTCGGGATCGGGAAAGTCGACGACGGCTAAAATCATCATGGGGCTGCTTGGCGCAAGCCAGGGCAGCGTCGAGGTGAACGGCCAGGACGTCAGCTCAATCGGCGGCAAGCAGCGCTACGCGCTGTGGCGCGAGGCGCAGCTGGTTTACCAGAACCCCGACTCGGCTCTGGACCCCCGGCAAACGGTCCGTTCGATCATCCAGGAGCCGATGCGCAACTACAGGCTTGGCGATTCAGCCTGGCGCGAAGCACGTACGAACGAGCTGATGGCGCAGGTGAACCTCGCCCCGGAACTGGCCGCCAAGCGCTCGCCGGAACTTTCCGGGGGCCAGCGCCAACGCGTGGCCATCGCCCGCGCCCTGGCCAGCGGCGCGAAGATCCTGGTCCTCGACGAAGCATTGAGCGCGCTCGATGTGCTCACCCAGGAACAGATCCTCAACTTGCTCGATCGGCTGCAGACCGAACAGCAATTGACCTACCTGTTCATCTCCCATGACCTGCACGTGGTCGAACGGATCAGCCACCGGGTGGGCGTGATGCGCCGCGGCGAACTGGTGGAAACCGGAACCGTTGAGCAGGTGTTCTCCAACCCCCGCCATGAATACACGCGCACCCTGCTTGCGGCGAACCCCGGCGCGGTGCTGCGCGAATTCGAGCACCTGCGCAGCGCCTGAGCGGCAGATTCATCCCAGACAGATTTCCAGTGACAAGGAATGAGAAGCACATGAGCATTGACCTCAGCCAAACCCTGAGTCCCGAAGCCACCTACCAGGCCCTGGCTGAGCGTTTCGCTCCGGTCTTCGCCCGCGTGGGCGAGGGCGCTACGCAGCGCGAGCAGCAGCGGATCCTGCCCTTCGAGCAGGTGCAATGGCTCAAGGACGCCGGCTTCACCACGTTGCGTGTGCCGCGCAGCCACGGCGGGGAACCGGTCAGCCACGAGCATCTTTTCCGGCTGCTGATCGAATTGGCCTCCGCGGATTCGAACGTCGCCCACCTGCTGCGCAGCCACTTCTCCTTTGTCGAAACGATCGCGCTGCAGCCCCAAGAATTCCAGGACCGCTGGTTCCCCCGCGTGCTCGCCGGCCAGATCTTCGGCAATGCGGCCACCGAACGTGGTGGCAACGCGCTGGGAACCACCAACACCCGGCTCAGCCGGGGCGCTGTCGGTTGGGTGCTCAACGGCGAAAAGTACTACACCACCGGCTCGATCTTCGCCGATTGGGTAGTCGTGATGGCCTCCACCGAAGGCGTCGAAGGCCGCCAGTACGCAATCGTTGACCGCCACGGCGAAGGGGTGGAGATCCTTGACGACTGGGACGGCTTCGGCCAGCCGCTGACCGGTACCGGAACCGGTATTTTCACCGAGGTTCCCGTTGAAGAGGCAAATATCCTGCAACGCAAGGTCGCCTCCACGCTGGAGCCCGCGTTCTTCCAGCTTTGCCTGCTTGCGGTACTCGTCGGCATCGGCAAGGCCGCGCGCGACGAGGCCGCCCGCATCGTGGAAACCCGCACCCGGACCTTCAATACCGGCTCCGGAGAATTGTTCCGCAACGATCCGCAGATTCAGGAACTGGTGGGCCGGCTTGCGGCGAACGTATACGCCGCGGAAGCTATTGTGGTCACCGCGGCCCGCGAACTGGATGCCGCCCACGACCCGGCGCTGAACCTGGATGACGAAGCCGCTTTCCTACGCGCGGAGATCGCGGTGCAGCAGGCACACGTCATCACGCCCAAGCTGGTGCTCGATGCGACGAGCGAACTGTTCGACGTCACCGGCGCCTCGGCGGTGTCCACCAGCAAGTCGCTGGACCGCTACTGGCGCAACGCACGCACCGTCGCCACGCACAACCCGGTGGCCTTCAAGGCCCGCTCGGTAGGCGACTACTTCATCAATGGCACGATTCCGACCGGCCTGAACTCAATCGGCGAAGCCAAGGGAGCAAAGTAAAATGGGTACCTTCGAAACACGACCACGCTTCATCCTCTCGGCCTTCCTGATGAATACTTCTAGCCATATCCTCGGCGGAATGTGGCGTCATCCGGAAGCGCAACAGGACCGGTTCCATGAGCTGGGGCTCTGGGTGGATCTGGCCAAGAAACTCGAAGATGCGAAATTCGACAACCTGTTCTTCGCCGACGTGGCCGGACTGTACGCAGATCACGAGGGCGGTTGGGCCTCCCTGGCACGCAAGGGAATGCAAATCCCGAGCCACGACCCGCTGGTGCTGCTTTCGGCGCTGGCCGCCAGCACCAAGGAGATCGGGCTGGCGATGACCAGTTCGGTCGTCCAGTCCCATCCGTTCCAATTCGCACGACAGATCTCCACGCTGGACCATCTCTCGCAAGGACGCGTGGCATGGAATATCGTGACCAGCGTGCTGGAGAACTCGCACCGCAATTTCGGCGCGAAGAACCTCATGGCCCACGACGACCGTTATGGGTGGGCCGAGGAATACGTCGATGCCGCTTACAAGCTCTGGGAAGGCTCGTGGGAAGACGATGCGCTGAAGGCCGACAAGGAATCCGGGATTTACGCCGACCCGGCGCGCATTAACAAGATCAATCACCGCGGCGAGATCTATTCGATCGACGGCCCGCATCAGGCGATTCCCAGCGCCCAGCGCACACCATTCCTCTTCCAGGCGGGATCCTCTCCTCGCGGAAGCCAATTCGCGGCCACCCATGCAGAGGCGACGTTCCTCTTCGCGCCGCACCCGGCGTATGTGGCCAAGAAGGTCGCCGCGTTGACGCAGAACCTCAACGCCGCGGGCCGCAGCCGCGAGGATCTGAAGGTCTTCGCAGGCCTTTCCTTCGTGGTCGGCTCCACCGAGGCGGAGGCCAAAGCGCTGGAAGCCGAATACGACCAGTACCTTGATCCGCACGCGATCATCGCTCACATCGGTGGAGGCATCGGCGTGGATTTGGGCGGATTGGATTTGGACACCCCGCTGGGCGAGGTGAAAACCGAGGGCGCCCAAGGCGTCCTGGAAGCCGCGCTGGCTTCCACCCCGGGCCGCAACCCGACGCTGCGCGACCTCGCGCACTACCGGGCCAAGGCCCAGCAGATCGTGGGAACCCCGGAACAGATCACCGACAAGCTGCTCGAATGGCAGGATGCGGGGATCGACGGGCTGAATGTCATCAACCACATTTTGCCTGGCTCCTATGACAACTTCATCGAGGGGCTGCTTCCCGAGCTGCGGCGGCGCGGTTTGGCGCAGAGCGAATATGCTCCGGGCAGCCTGCGTGCGAAGGTCTTTGGACGCGGAGACAAGCTTCCGGAGAACCACCCCGCGGCGCGGTACCGTGGCGCCTTCGGAGAGTTCTCCGCGACGAACACCGAAGCGGCGCTTCAGCATTAGCACGCAGACCGTTTAGGCCGCCGGGGCAAGCTGTGCACCGGCGGCCTTTTCGTATCCACACCCTGTAGGGTGACGAGCATGAACGAAAACCAGGTTAATGATCCCGAGCTCATCCGACGGTTATTAACGACTCCGGCACGCTGGGCGGTGGTGGGTTTGAGCGCTAACCCGCATCGCGTTGCGCCGTCGATTGCCCGGTACCTGCGCGACGCGTTGGGCATGGAGATCATCCCGGTGTCCTTGCGCGCAGAAAATGCGCTCGGCGAACAAGGCTATGCCAAGCTCGCCGATATCCCAGGAAAGATCGATGTGGTGAACTGCTTCGTGAACTCGCAAAAGGTGGGTGGCGTGGTCGACCAGGCGATCAGCGTTGGAGCGTCGGCCATCTGGATGCAGTTGGGCGTCAGAGACGACGCAGCAGCTCAACGGGCCAAGGATGCCGGCCTGGAAGTTGTCATGGATACCTGTCCGAAAATTGAGTATCCGCTGCTCTGAAAAGCAGCTCTCGCCAACGTCCGTCCGGGAAAACTTGGTACCGTGGCAGGCAACAACCCAGAGCCATAATTGGAGGGGCAGATCGATGGCCGAAGCTTCGATGGAAGAACTCCACGAACGGTGGCGCGCCCTCTGCCTGGAACTGCCCGGGGCATTCGAGGACCACCCTTTTGGTGAAGACAGCACCGTGTTCAAGGTTGCCGGCCGCGACCGCGCAAAATCCAAGATGTTCGGGTTGCTCATGGTGCATCGGGGCGAGCTGCTGCTGAACCTCAAATGCGAACCCGCGATCGCAGACCAGCTGCGCAGCGAATATGACGAGATCATCCCCGGATATCATATGAGCAAAAAACATTGGAATTCGGTGCGTCCGGGGCTGGAACCGCAGCACCTGCGGGAACTCGTTGAGGACTCCTATGATCTGGTGGTCGAGGGCATGCCGAGGCGTGACCGAGAATTCATCCGCATGCAAACAAAAATTGCGAACGAATCGCTAGACTGATTCACATGTACTTCATCGTCGTTAAATATCAGGTAAAGCCGGAATTTTCCGAAAGCTTCATGTCCCACGTTGCGCAATTCACTCAGGCTACCCGCGCCGAGGAAGGCAACCTGTGGTTCGACTGGTCGCGAAGTGTCGAGGACGCGAACGGGTATGTTCTCGTCGAGGCCTTCCGCGATGACGAAGCCGCAGCGGCTCACGTCAACTCGGAGCACTTCGCAGCAGGGCTTGAGTCGATGCGTCCACTGCTCGTTGAGACCCCGAAGATCATCTCGCGCAAGATCGAAGGCGAAGACTGGGACGAAATGGGCGAGCTCCAGATCGGCTAGTCTTGCAGACAGCGAAGCGGCGCGGCCCGTAGTTGGAAGAAGTTCCAACTACAGGCCGCGCCTTTCTCATTCCCCGAGTCCATGGGTTGCTTTGAAGCTACACGCGGAGAAGACCCGGCTTGGAAGCAGAAAACCAATTGTGAGGACGTGGTTGCGGCTATGGACCTGGATGTCATTGTCATTGGCTGGGGAAAGGGCGGCAAAACTCTCGCCGGAACGCTTGCCCGCGCAGGACAACGGGTGGCTATCGTTGAGCAGTCGACGTCGATGTATGGCGGAACCTGCATCAACATTGGATGCGTCCCAACGAAGACCTTGATCCATGATGCGGAACAGCATCGGGGCAATAGGGCAGATGCCCACTACTTCTACAAGTCGGTCGAACGCCGCGACGAACTCACCGCGAAGATGCGCCAAAAGAATTTCTCGATGCTGAACGATCTGGACTCCGTTCTGGTGCTCACGGGCAGGGCCAGTTTCACCGGCCCGCACAGCATCAAGGTGGAAGGCGGCGAGGAGGTACTGGAGCTCAGCGCCCCGAGGATCGTCATCAACACCGGGGCGCTACCTTCCGTTGCGCCAATTAGCGGCGCAGAAATTGGCGGGCGAATCCACGATTCAACGACCCTGCAACATGCTGAATTCCCGGCCAAGCTTCTTGTGGTGGGCGGTGGTTACGTGGGGCTGGAATTCGCTTCCATGTTCGCGCAATTCGGTTCGGAGGTGACCGTGCTGGATCGCGGAGCGCGGCCATTGAAGCGCGAAGACGAAGACGTTGCCGCCGAGGTGGCCTCGGCTCTATCTGATGCCGGAGTGAAAATCCTCGATTCCGCAAGTGCCACCTCGATGCGTCAGGATGCCGAAGGCGTCACGGTGATCTATCAGCGAGACGGAATGGAGCGAAGCATCGAAGCCGACGCGGTGCTCCTGGCACTTGGACGAACACCTGCCACCCAGGGGCTCAACCTGGAAACGACCGATGTTCGCTTGGGAGACAAAGGCGAGATCAAGGTTGATAAGCATTTGGCCACCGGCTCGGAGGGGATCTACGCATTGGGCGATGTCATCGGCGGACCGCAGTTCACCTACACATCTTTAGATGACCAGCGGATCCTCAAAGACCAGTTCTTGGGGGAGGGCGCACGGAACCTCGAAGACCGGGTGGCGGTGCCAACCACCATGTTCACCACCCCGCTCCTGGCCCGGGTAGGTCTCAGCGAAGACCAGGGGCGTGCCCAAGGACTGGACATTAAGGTGGCGGTGAAAAAAGTTGCCGATATTGCGGCGATGCCACGGCCGAAAATTGTGCGGGATCCGCGAGGCATCATCAAATTTGTGGTGGATCGAAACAGCGACCAGATACTTGGTGCGGCGCTGATGCACGTAGACGCACAGGAAGTCATCAACCTGGTGGCGCTAGCCATGCGCTCCGGGATCACCGCCAGCACGCTGCGCGACTCGATCTTCACCCACCCGTCTTCGACCGAGGCCTTGAACGAGGTTTTAGCAGGGTTTGACTAGTACATAGTTCCTGAAAGACCAACGGCACCCCGGATGGATTCCGGGGTGCCGTTGGCCTGTGCGTTCCTGCTTAGTGGGTGTTCTTCTTGCGGCTGCGAATCACCAGCAAGATGATTCCGGCGACCAGCACCACCCCTGCGGCGATGCCGATCCAGCTAGCGGCGAACCCGGTGTCCGCCAGAGAATCCTTGTCGCGAGGCTGCTCGCTAGGCGACTGCTTGCTGTCCTCGGAAGGCGTTGCGCTCGGCGACTGCGAAGGGCTTTGCGATGGCTCCTCGCTTGGGCTCTGCGAAGGCTCCTCGGTCGGTTCGGCGCTCGGAGTCGGTTCCGCGGCCGGCTCGATCACGGTGAAGTCCACCGAGATGTCCTCGCGCTGCACCTGGGAGAGGACCAGCGAGTTCGCCCCCAACGCGGCATCGGCTGGAACGGCAAGCTCGAAGGAGGTCTTGCCTTCCGCATCCGCGGCAGGGATATCATCCACTGCCAATTCGCCGTCGAAGGCGGTGGCAGTTACTTCTGCCCCTTCTTCGAGGCCCGTCACGGAGACCTGAGCGCTTTCACCGGGAACGACCTCGGAAGGCGAAATCTCCACGCTGGCCCAGTCGGTACCCGACAAGGTGGCGCGGCCCAAAGGTGCCGGGGAAACCACGTCGTGGGATTTGAAGTAGTTCACGGTGGCGTCCAGATCAATCTGGCCGCTGTCCGTGTGGCCGGTGGCTTCGGCAAAGGCGGCGAAGTTATCGCCGCCGGTTGCGAGGAACGCGTTGGCCGCGACCTTGAAGGATGCGCTCTCATCAAGTGGCTCACCGTTGAAGGCAATGTCCTTGATATGCTCTCCGGCAATTGCGCCTTCAACGTAGGTGTATTCCAATCCTTCGGAGATACCCAGATGCAGTTTGGTCCGTTCCGAGCCTTCCGGCTGCCACTGCTGCTCCAAAGCCTCACGGATCTGTTCGCCGGTCATCTCGAAGGTGATCAACGTATTGGCAAAGGGCTGGACGTCGGCGGCGGCCTTGTAGGTCACCGTGCCGTCTTGGCCGTAGAGCAGATCGGCGCGCAGGCCGCCTGGGTTCATGAACGCGATCTCCGCCGGCTCTCCGGCGAAGTTCTCGTTCGAGGTGGCCCATAGATGAATATCTGCCACAGTGTTTCCCAGTGTCGACTCGACACCGCGGTCGGATCCTGGCTCTTCGCCGCCGCGCAGGATGTCCTCGGAAATCTGGCCGACCTTCACGCTGCCGACTTCTTCCGACTTGTCTACGGCGTCATCAACGATGGCCTGGACCTCGGCATTTGCCTCGTAGTTTGGCGACCAATCGCCATTGGCGTCTTCGGTTGCCAGCGCGACGAGTTCCGTTGCACTCTCAACGACGTCACCGGTGGTGGCGTCGAGCTCTAGGGAAACCTTGCCCAAGGTGGTGCCGTACTGGTGCGACTGGATGACCGATCGGCCCGCGATATCGCAGTTATAGGCCTGATGCGTGTGGCCGGAGAAGATCGCGTCGATCTCGGGGCTGGCATCGCGGATGAGCGTGCCGTAGTCGCTGTCCTCTTCGGCGATGACCTCGCAGGTATCGTTCTCCGAGCCGTTATGGGTCAGCAGGACCAGGACGTCGGCTTCGTCGTTGGCCTCGTCTCCATCCGAAAGCTGGGCCGCGACTCGGTTGGCCGCTTCCAGTTCGCTTCCGAAGTCAAGGGAGGAGATGCCATTCGGGCTGACCAGCGAGGGGACATCGGCGGTGACGGTGCCGATGATTCCGACGCGCAGCCCGTCCACCTCGCGGATCGCGTATTCACGCAAGGCGGGATCCTTGGTTCCCTTGTCATAGACGTTGGCGCCAAGCGCGTAGTCGGCGCCATCCATACCGGATTTTTGCGCGTAGCGTTCGATGACGCGGCCGCTGAGGTCCTCGTATCCGCCGTCGAATTCATGATTGCCCACAGCTGCGGCGTCCAAGCCGCCGGCGACAAGCGAATCGATGGTCGGTTCGTCTTCTTGAGAAGCGGAGGCGAAGGTTGAAGCGCCGATGTTATCGCCGGCCGAGAGGAACAGGGTGTTCGGGTTCGCTGCGCGTTGGGCATCGACGGCGCCGGCCACTACCGCGGCGCCTGCCGAATCCCGGTCGGCTGCGATACGGCCGTGGAAATCGTTGATCCCGACGAGGTCGAGGGTGACATTTTCGCCAGCAGCGGGTGCTTCGGTGGTGGTCGCCTGAGTGGCAATTGCGCCCGAGCTGAGCAGGGACAATGCGGCTAGCGAAGCTAGCCCAGTGTTCCTTATCTGCTTGAATGCAGACATAGGTCCTCCTAGTAGTGTGCGAGTGACATGCATCATGTCTATCGCATGCAGGTGAACCTGTCGATGACTTCTCGTGAAATTTGTCCATCTATATGGAAATTACGCCGATTCCGGTATGGGCGCTACCGGCCGGCTCGCCGCTTGGCTCTCCAGGGTGAGGTAGTCGGTCGCCAGCGTTGATAGGATTTTGCCCATGAGTGAAACCTTGCCGCCGTGCCCCGAATGCTCTAGCGAATACACCTATGCCATGGACTCGCTACTTGTCTGCCCCGAATGCGCGCACGAATGGAATGCGCACACTTCTGGGGAGGAAGGCGGCAATTCCGTGGGCGCCGAAATAAAGGATGCCGTGGGCAATATCTTGCAGGATGGCGACTCGGTGACCATTGTGAAGACCATGAAGGTCAAGGGCGCACAAGCTGCGCTGAAATCCGGAACCAAGGTGCGTAATATCAGGCTGACTCCGGGCAGCGGTGACCACGATATCTTCGCCAAGGTTGATGGCTTCGGCCCAATGGAACTGAAATCTTCCATCGTGAAGAAAGCCTAGTCCGCTAGACCTTTCGGCGGCGCGGATCTCCGGCAGTTACTTCGGATCTCTCCAGCGTGCTGGTCACCAGAATCATTGCCGAGACAATGAACATCAGTGATGAGGTTACCCAGCAGGCGGTGGCGATTTCGCGTTGCTGGACGTCCAGGGCGAGCATGAAGACGCAGACGCTGGCGGCTAGAAGTATCGAGCCGAGCAGTCGTGCCTTCATGGTGCACCAGTTTCTGTAGATTCGTGTTCATCGCGTCGGGAGTTATTCCCAAAACGCTGGACTAATACAATTCTGCCACAGGTTCACCGATTTGAATATAAAACTTTTGGTGCAATTATGGCCTATTGCCCTCATCCTTTTGTATGAGGGAGAGGCGATTGTCTGAGTTTTACAGGCATGACCTGAGGGTTTTGGCAATTGCAGTGTGTTCTGCCGGGGTCATCCACGCGCCGTATTTTGCCTTCACCTGAGTCTGGCGTGAAACGTAAGCACAGCGGAAGCTCTTGTTTGGTGGAAGCCAGGTAGCCGCATCCTTGTCACCTTTGGAGGCATTTGCCGACCCATCCGAGGCAAGAAGGTTCAACGGGTCATTGGCGAATTCGAGCCGAGTCTGTGCATCCCATTTCTGTGCGCCCTTTTGCCACGCATCAGACAACGCGACTACGTGGTCGATCTGAACTTCGGAGCTGGTTCCTTGCCCGCGCCGGAACTCGATGGTTTCTCCCGTATACGGATCATGGAAGATGCCGCTGAGCACCACGCAGTCGACCCGTGCCCGCTTGAAGACCACGTCTTCCAGATCGCGGGCCAAGATATCGTTGCGCGCATCGCAGCCGTTGCGGTCTGGGTCCTTCCAGCCTTTGCCGAATTGATCACGTGCATAACCGGTTTTTGGCGCTCGCCCCTTGCTCTCGATCTGTTCAAGCAGGGTGAGGGAATTCGCGAACTCATCTTTATCGCCCAGCGTGGTTGTCGGTTGGGCGGTGGCCTCGGGGACCAGCTCTGAAAGCTCCAATGATCCAAGCGAAGCGCAAGCACTCAAGCCAAGGGTGGCGGCTACCAGCGTGATGGAAATAATTCGTCGCGATAAGCGCATGCCCGGGGAATTCTCCTGCTTCGATAGGACCTTGGTGGATTCGTCTTCCGCCTGTAGAACTCTATTCGTTGCCACCGACAAGAGGAGTTGTTCACCTGCGTGTTCAAATGTGAGATGATTCGAGCCGCGATCGTGGGGGAGCAGCAATAGAGAACTCCTGATCTGACGCGCCTTGTCTAGAATCGGCCAGGCCACGGTCAGTGGAATGCTTCACGGCATTGGGAGCAGGACAGACCGAGGATGACGACCGTCACGCCGCTGCCCCAATCGGCAATTTGGCTCTGCCGTCGAGCTCCACAGCAGACTTCAGAGTTGGAGAAACGGATCGTTCTTGATTAAGCAGCGAGAGGCCCGAATTGCCCGTCACGGTCCGGAACTTCGCCCGGTGGCTAGTTGGCGGGTGCAGTTTCCACGTTCTTGTTCCCCCGCCAGCAATTCCTTGGTCCATTGCACGAGATCATGATTCAACGGTGAATTTTCTCCGACGAGCCCCAGATGATCTAGGCCGTCATATTCGCGGTAGAGCAGATCGCTTCCAGCTGCGCACGCGTCGACGCGCCACGCGCGTTGCATGGAGGGGAGCACCAGCGAATCGGCAGTTCCCTGTGAGACAAAAGTTGGTACAGAAGTCACTTGTGGCGCCGAGTTCTCTCGCAGTAGATCGCCGATGGGTCCAGCCAAGGCTTCTTCGCCGATGACCGCGTCGAATAGTTGAGAGCTGGTGGCCAGCGCGGTGAGTACGTCTTTGCCGGAGAAGCACAACTGTGAAATGTGCTCGACGGCGGAGCGGACCGATGAGTTCTGTTGCGCGGAGATCTCCAATTGGGGGTAGATCTTCTCCCAGGCGGAGGCAATATAGCTGGTGACGATCTTTCCCGAAGCCTCGTCCTTGATTCCTGTCGCAAGTCGAGTCAGATCCGTTGCCGGAGCCATCCCGGCAGTACCGAGCACTTCCAGTTCAGGAGCATATCTCTTGGCACGAGCCGCACCGAAAAGGGCCGCATGACCGCCTTGCGAATGCCCCCAAAGCACTGTTTGCTGGCTTAGATTCACCTCGGGAAGCTCGCCCGCCGCACGGGTCGCGTCCAAGACCGCGTAGGCCTCGGAATCGCCGACCAAATAGGGGTGTGGGCCTTTGGTCCCTAGGCCGACGTAGTCGGTTGCGACTACCGCCCAACCAGACTTCAGGATCTCATTGCGTGCAACGCCGGGTCCATCTTCGTAGGGGGCCTCTGACTGCGACAGCCCGCAGCGGGGAATCAGGCCCTTGGTGCCGTTGGCCCAAGAAATGACCGGATGCCTGGCATCAGGGTTTCGGAGCGGAACGGTGACCACTGCCGAAGCTATGGCGGGACGGTTATCGGCAAGCGTGGTTGTATAAAGGATGCGCCAGGCCTGCGTATCGCTCGGCCTCTCTCCTTCGAGCACTGCCGAACGGATCAGCCGGCCGGGTTCGTCGGGAACCGAGCTTGGTGGCAGGTAGAACTGGTCCGCAACCGCCTGTCCGTTGCTGGAATAGAGCCATGCGGTGGCAGCGCCGGCGGCAAGCAGGAGCACGAGGCAACCGGCGATGGCAAGGGTGAGTCCCTTCTGCCCCAGCCGGGAGAGCCACCGGGGGATCTTGGGAAGCCGGTGTGCAAAAGTTTCGTAAATATTGTGCAGTCCCAAGAGGACCAGCCAGGCGCCAAAGGCTACGCCGAGTACCCACAGCGACAGCCTAGGCCAGAAGATAACCAGCACCGAACCAAATAAGCCAACCACTACGGTCAGCACCCCACGCACCGAGGGCTTGCGCTCGCCTTGAACTACCGGGAGCGCTCTGAGCAGTCCGCCGGCGAAGAGCGCAAGCGAGACGAGCAAAGCGAGCATCGGCAGGGATGCGGAGCGCCAGATGAGCAGGGCGATACCAGCGAGGATCAGCACAACTGGGCCAGAGAGATGTGCCGCTCGCCGGCTGCTTGCCTGCCACGCGGCTGGCAGACGCAATAGGCCGGTGAGAATCAACCCCGAGCAGAGCAACAGGACGATGAGAGATACCGAAGCTGCGGAGTTGGTTGCCAGCGCGAGCCCGATAATGACCAATAGCAACCCGCCGACGGCACCGAGCAGTCGCCGGGTGCGGGGGAGCTGAGCCATTAGTTGATCCTCGGTTCACTTCGAAAAGATACCGCTCCCTACGATATCGCTCGCTGACCTGAGGCGCTAACGCTAGCGCCTCAGCGTCCAGTAGGAAGAAACGTGGACGTACTTCTTATTCAGACCCCATTGAGCGGTGATATTCGAGATGGCTTTCGCGGTGGATCGCTCGGCGTGTGCCATCACGCTTGTCCCGGGGCCGGGCTGTCCCAGCGCTAGAAGCGCCGGGGGAAGCAGATCGCTGGTTCCGGGGCGAAGACCGTCCCGGTGCAACCAGCGTAGCTCGATCCCGGCCGGATGCTCGATTTCAAATTCGCTCGCGGCCCCGGCCACTTCCAACAGCGCAATTCCTTGGGCATCCGCACGCAGCATACTCAACGCCACGGAAACGGCCGGAATTCCCGCCTCATCGGCTGCGAACAGATAGTTCCCGGCCTTCGAGCTCGGCGTGAATTTGCCACGTGGGTCCGATATTACCAGTGGGTCGCCCGGCAGTACCTTGGCGGCCCACGAGCCACCGTAACCACGGTCTCCATGCACTACGAAGTCAATGGCCAGCTCTTCTGCCGACCGGTCGACCCAGCGGATGGTGTAGGAACGTGAGCGTGGAACCTGCTCGCGGGGCAGTCGATGGCGCAACGCCTTCAAATCGTAGGGGGCGGTGAGCCCCAGCTCGCGATCGGCAAAGTACACCTTGACGTACTGATCCGCCTTGCCGTTCGGACGGAACCCGGCGAGTCGATCGGCTCCGGCGATCACCCGGATCATTTCCGGACTCAAATGCTCCACGCGTTTAACCGCCAGCACGTGTTGGCCCATGCCGTGGTTCAGAGGAGCTGGCTCGGTGAGTTCGAGGCGGCCCTTCTTGTGCTCGGAGATCTCGCCGGGATTTTTGATCTGCCTGCCCTGGACGCTCTTGCCCAACACGCGTCGTGCGGCGGCCAATGCCGCCGCAGCTCCGGCGCGTTCGGCGGCCTGGAGCAGTTCGTCGGTCTGTTGCTCGGAAAGCTCGAACCCTTCATGCTGCGCGTTCTTCAGTTCCTTCTTGGCAATCTTGTAGCCGAGTTTTCCGCCCGCCCTTTCGGCACGATTGACCGCCTGCAGGATGAAGTGCTCCGATGCGGACACGACCAGTTGCGGAGCGTGCTTGCTGTATCTGTGATGCTTTGACACGACCTGTGCTCCCGACTCTTGCGCCCGCTGGAAATGTTCTTGATCCGAGTGTGCGCTGTCTAGAGGGAGCAAACAAGCCCCACAGGGAAGGCAAGGCAAGGTTCCGCAACAACTCCCGGTGGCCTTGTCTTTCGAATGCGCCAATTTCGCTCCGGGAGGACGGAGTTCAAGGGCAAAAATTCTTCACCCGCCAAAGGCAATTCCTGAGATTTAACCGAGAGCTATCTGGAATAGGTAGCCAGATGAAGAGCTCCTGCCTAGGCTGGGGATCGGGTGAAAGGAGCACGTCATGAAGAAAATCCTCATGGTACTAACCAGTGTTTCCGAGATCGGCGACACGGGAGAAAAAACCGGATACAACGTGGCCGAGGCCGCGCATCCATGGAAAGTATTCAAGGACTCCGGGCATTTCGTAGACTTTGCCTCGATCAAGGGCGGACAGCCACCCCAGGACACGGTGGACACCGATGACCCAATCCAAGTGGCATTCACGCAGAATGAGGCTACGCGGGCGGGCCTTTACAACACCGCCAGGGTCCAGGTCGTGGACCCCGAACAATATGATGGCGTCTACCTGGTCGGTGGCCACGGAACCATGTGGGACTTCCCTGAAAATGAAGGGCTGCAGAAACTTGTAGCCAGCGTCTACGATGCAGGGGGACTGGTCGGTGCGGTTTGCCACGGTTCTGCCGGACTGCTCGACGTCGAATTAAAAAATGGATTGCGCCTCATCGAAGGGAGAACCGTCGCGGCATTCACCAACGAAGAAGAGGTCGCCGTCGGCAAGGACAAGGTCGTCCCGTTCCTCCTCGCCGACAGGCTGGTTGAACAAGGCGCCACCCACGAGGCGGCTGAAAACTTCGAAGAAAAGGTTGTCGTCGACGATCGTCTGGTCACCGGCCAGAATCCGGCGTCCGCAGCTGGTGTCGCCAAGGAGATGGAGAAGCTTTTCGCTCAAGTGATTCAGCAGGAGAAAGCCGCCGAGCAGCATGACGCCGAAGACCTTCGTGCCCAGCATGATGCCAAGAAGTCGGCATCGCGCAGGGAACACGATGAGCACAAGCACCACTAAAACCGCTGGATCCCGAGCCGGGGAACACCTCGAATCGGCATGAATACGGCGAACGGCCCGTCTCCTCACCGAGGAAACGGGCCGTTGGCCGTATTGGGCTATTAGCGCGGAGGCTTAGCCGAAGTACTTCTCCATGGTGCCTTCGTGCGCGGCACGCAGGTCCTCGACGGACACGGTGAATTCACCCTGTACCTCCAAGGCCCTCGATTCCGCATCGACGATGCCCAGGCGAGCCACGGTCACACCGCGGGCGCTGGTCATGTCGTTGAAGCGAACCTCTTCGCTGCGCGGAACCGCAACCAGTGCGCGGGACTGCGACTCGGAGAACAGCGCGGTGAACGAATCGACACCGTCACGCTTCTTGATGTCGTCCAGGGCCACACGGGCACCGACACCGTAGCGCAGGACCATTTCCGACAGCGCGGCCGCAAGGCCGCCCTCGGAGAGGTCATGCGCCGCGTCGACCATGCCGTCGCGGCTGGCGTTGATCAGGATCGCGCCGAGTTCCTTCTCAACCTCCAGGTCCAGCTTCGGCGGCAAGCCGCCGAGGTGTCCGCGCAGGTTGGCGAATTCGGAACCGTCCAGCTCGTCGAAGGTCTCGCCGATCAGGTAGATCGCCTGGCCGTCGGCCTCTTCGCGCCAGCCCGATGGGGTGCGGCGTGCCACGTCATCCAGTTTGCCCAGGGTCGCAACGACCGGGGTCGGGTGGATCGCGGTGGTGCCGGTCTGGTTGTACAGCGAGACGTTGCCGCCGGTCACCGGGACGCCGAGCACCTTGCAGGCGTCGGACAGTCCGCGGATGCCTTCGGCCAGCTGCCACATGACATCCGGATCCTCGGGGGAGCCGTAGTTCAGGCAGTCCGAGACCGCCGCAGGGATCGCGCCGGAGGTGGCGACGTTGCGGTAGGACTCGGCCAGCGCCAGCTGGGCACCCAGGTAAGGGTCCAGGTAGGTGTAGCGGCCGTTGGCATCGGTAGCGATGGCTACGCCAAGCCCGGTTTCCTCATCGATACGGACCACGCCTGCATCATCCGGGGAAGCCAGGGCGGTGTTGCCACCGACGTAGCGGTCGTACTGGCGGGTGATCCAGGACTTGTCGCACATATTCGGGCTGGCGATCAGCTCGAGCACCGCAGCCTTCAGCTCTTCACCGGCAGCCGGAAGGTTCGCCCCGGCCTCCGACGCCTTGAAGGTATCTGCCTGCAGGGCGTCCTGCCAGCTTGGGCGAGCATACGGACGGTCATAGACCGGGCCGTCGTGGGCGACGGTCTTCGGATCCACGTCCACGATGACTTCGCCATCCCAGGTGATGATCAGGCGGTTGGTGTCGGTGACCTCGCCGAGCCAGGAGTACTCCACGGAGTACTTGGCCATGACGGCTTCGAAAGCCGCGACGTTCTCCGGGGTGACCACGGCCATCATGCGTTCCTGGGACTCCGACATCAGGATTTCGCCCGGGGTCAGGGTCGGGTCGCGCAGCAGCACATCGGTCAGCTCGACACGCATGCCGCCCTCGCCGTTGGAGGCGAGCTCGGAAGTGGCGCAGGAGATGCCGGCGGCACCCAGGTCCTGGATGCCCTCGACCAGGGAGGCCTTGAACAGGTCCAGGCAGCACTCGATGAGCACCTTCTCGGCGAAGGGGTCACCGACCTGCACGGCCGGGCGCTTGGAAGGCTTGGTGTCGTCGAAGGACTCGGAAGCCAGCACCGAGGCGCCGCCGATTCCGTCGCCGCCGGTGCGCGCGCCGAAGAGCACCACCTTGTTGCCCACGCCCGAGGCGTTGGCCAGGCGCAGGTCTTCGTGGCGCAGCGCGCCGACTGCCAGCGCGTTGACCAGCGGGTTGCCCTGGTAGATCGGGTCGAAGACGGTTTCGCCGCCGATGTTCGGCAGGCCCAGCGAGTTGCCGTAGCTGCCGATGCCGGAGACCACGCCGTGCACCACGCGCTGGCTGTCGGGGTGGTCGATCGCGCCGAAGCGCAATGGGTCCATCACGGCGATCGGGCGGGCGCCCATGGAGATGATGTCGCGCACGATGCCGCCGATGCCGGTGGCCGCACCCTGGTGCGGTTCGACGAAGGAGGGGGAGTTGTGCGATTCGATCTTGAAGGTCACGGCCCAGCCGTCGCCCAGGTCGGTGACGCCGGCGTTTTCGCCGATGCCGACCATCAGGTCCTTCTTCATCTCCTCGGTGACCTTGTCGCCGAATTGGCGCAGGTGGTTCTTGGTGGACTTGTACGAGCAGTGCTCGGACCACATCACCGAGTACATGGCCAATTCGGCCGCGGTCGGGCGGCGGCCCAGGATCTTGATGATCTCCGCGAACTCGTTGTCCTTCAGGCCCAGCTCGGCCCACGGCAGTTCCACATTCGGGGTACCGGCCGCGTTATCGACGGTGTCGATATTGAATTCCTTGGTCACTTCCTGGCTCACTTCTTGCCTCCAACGAGGTGGGTCAAAACACTGGTGAAGAACGTCAGACCGTCGGTGCCGCGGTGATCCGGACCGAAACCGGCCTCGATGGCGTGCTCCGGGTGAGGCATGAGGCCCACCACGTTGCCCGCCGCATTGGAGATGCCGGCGATCGAACGGCGCGAGCCGTTCGGGTTCCAGCCCACGTAGCTGAACGCCACGCGGTTCTCGGCCTCGAGCATGTCCAGGGTCTTCTCGTCGGCCACGTACTGGCCGTCCTGGTTCTTCAGCACGATGGTGATCTCCTGGCCGGCTTCGTAGCCGTTGGTCCAGGCGGTCTGGTTGTTCTCCACGCGCAGCAGCTGATCGCGGCAGAGGAACTTCAGGTGGTCGTTCTTGATCATCGAACCGGGCAGCAGGTGCGACTCGGTGAGGATCTGGAAACCGTTGCAAATGCCCAGCACGGGCAGCTTGGCTTCGGAGTTCGCGGCATCGACGATCTTGGACATCATCGGTGCGAAACGGGAGATCGCGCCGGCGCGCAGGTAGTCGCCGTAGGAGAAGCCGCCGGGGATCACCACGGCGTCAACATCCTGCAGCTCGGTGTCGGCGTGCCACAGGGACACCGCTTCGGCACCGGCTGCGCGCACCGCACGCGCGGCGTCGCGGTCATCGAGGGTGCCCGGGAAGGTCACCACGCCAATGCGCGCTCCAGAAAGTTCGGAAGTTGGCGTCGAGTAGTCGCCAATCAAGGGAAGTTCTGTGCTCATTAGTCTTCGACTACCTCGACGTTGACAACGTCCTCGATGACCGGGTTCGACAGCAGGGTCTCCGCCGCTTCGCGCGCCTGGGCGAGGATTTCTTCGGTCACCTCGCCATTGACGGTGAGTTCAAAGCGCTTGCCCTGGCGGACAGCTTCGAAGGAGGTGAAGCCTAGGCGGGGAAGTGCTCCCGCGATGGCCTTGCCCTGAGGGTCAAGGATTTCTGGCTTGAGCATGACATCTACAACGATGCGGGGCATCCGGCATATCTCCTGTTGGCGAGGTTAAGTTAAATGCCACACGGAGTTGCCGTCTCACACCAGGGGGATTTGGCGCTCCGCGAGCTTGCTTTACAAGTCTACCGGGTATGTGACGCGCAAAACGCAGGGGTGTGTGCAACTACCGCTTTAGCGGCGATTAAGACGTGTGATATTCGGCTCGTGGGCTGGGTCACCGGAGCGTGCAAGTAAGCTGGATACGTGCAAAACTCCAAGGAAACCCGCTGTCCCTGCCGTGAATTGGACGCAGAGCAGCGCAGCTACGCGCAATGCTGCCAGCCCTTTCATGACGGACGGACCGACCGGTCAGCGCTGCCCGACACCGCAGAAGAGCTGATGCGCTCGCGCTATAGCGCCTTTGCCTTGGGACTGCGCCGGTATTTGCTTGAGACCTGGCATGAGACCACCCGGCCCAAGGAACTGGAGCTGGACGCCCAAATGCGCTGGTTGGGCCTGGTCATCATTGCAACCCGTGCAGGAGGCGCCACCGCGACGCGTGGAGTCGTGGAATTCGAGGCGCACTACAGCCTCGGGCAGGGCCGGGACAGCCAGCGCGAGGTCAGCTCGTTCGTGCGGGAAGACGGCGCCTGGTTCTACGTCGATGCCCTGTAGCGGAACTCGCCGCGCTATTTGCTGGAGTTGCGCAGGGCCGAAAGCATCTGCGGCTGGTTGCGCTTCTCGGCAAGTTCGAAGGCGTTGGATCCGGAAGGGTCGGTCAGGTGCGGATTAGCCCCGGCGGCCAAGAGCAGGCGGGCTATGGACAGCGAATTATTCGAGCCCTGGCCCAAGGAGATGGTCACATGCAGTGCGCTCCAGCCAAGATCATTGACCTTGTCCAGCGGGATATCGTGCTGCAGCAGGACACGAACCGATTCCACCTGTCCGGCTTCGCTGGCCACGAACAAGGCGGTGCTGCCCAGCCGATCGACGCTGTTTACGTCGGCGCCGTGGGCCAGTGCGGAACGCAGCACGTCTTCGAGGCCAAAGGCGCTGGCTCGCAGAAATGGTGATTCCTGGGACTTGTTTTTTGCGTTAGGACTCGCCCCATCGGCCAGCAGCAGCTTGGCGACCTGATGATTGCGGTCCAGTACCGCGCGCATCAGCGGAGTGTTCCCCCGTGCGTCTTTGGCTTCCAGCTCGGCGCCGTCTTTCAAGGCTTTACGCACCGAGTCGACATCGCCTTCGGCAACCGCCGCAAATAGAGCGGTGGTTGAGGTCGAATGGATCGGTCCGCTTTGGGTCAACGGCTTGATGCTGGCAGATCCAGAGGAAGCTGCACTCGACAAGGGGGCAACGCTTCCTTGGGAAGCGGCGGGGTTCGACGTCGACTTGGCGCTCGCGCTCGTGGCGGGTTTGGTTGCCAGGCCGGTGCTGGAACTGGTGGCGGCAGATGGCTTGCTCTGCGCGCTGGAGGGAGCAGCAGCAGGACTTTGCACCGGCAAATTTGTCGGGCTATTGGAAGAGGTGGCCGACGGGACGGGGGCCGCTTGGGGGACTGAAGAAGCGCAACTGCTGCAAGCTCCAAGTACGGCGGCCAAGGGGAGCGCTAGCAATGCGTAGCCACGTCGTTGCGTGGAATGCCCGTGTCGAAGTGCCATCTTTCCTTTCAATGATCCGCGGTTTTCCGGTAGCGGTGATGTTCCTGCCGAATGTCGATCTGCTAGTGAGCATATCGGGGAAAGCTGAAAATTTGCGGTCAATAACCGTCGAAATCTCTTTGCGCCCCAGGCTCAGGCTTCTTCGCTAAAATTGGAGGCACCATGGAATGCCTTTACTTCTCCGCCGGACGTTGCCGTTCATGCACCCAAATGACGGTGCCGTACGTTGACCAGCTCCAGGCCAAAGCCGACCACTGCGCCACCGCGCTCGCGCAGTTCCCCGACCTGCAATTCTTGCCGCCGCAGGCCAGCTCCGAATCGGGCTTCCGCAACAAGGCGAAAATGGTGATCTCCGGAACTACCGAGAATCCGACCATCGGAATCCTCGACGCCGACGGCCACGGCGTAGACCTGCGCAACTGCGGGGTTTGCGCTCCCGAACTGCGCGCGCTGTTCCCGGTGATCGAGCGCTTCATCAAGGAACTGAAACTCATCCCCTATGACGTGCCCAAGGGCAAGGGACAGCTCAAGCACGTCATCCTCACTCTTTCGGACACCGGAGCGGTCATGGTGCGCTGGGTGCTGCGCACCAAGAAGCACTTCGTGGCCCTTCGCGATTCCCTGCCTCAATTCCTCGAGCTGCTCCCGCGCCACAGCGTGGTTTCGGTGAACTTCCTGCCCGAGCACAAGGCCGTCTTGGAGGGTGAAGAAGAAATCATCCTCACCCGCCGCACCACCTTGGAATTCGGCCTGAATGGCGTGCCGATGCACCTGCGCCCGCAGGGGTTCTTCCAGACGAACACCGAGATTGCCGCCGCGCTGTACCGCCAGGCGCGCCAGTGGATTACCGATGCGAATCCTGCCAGCCTCTGGGACCTGTACAGCGGGGTGGGCGGCTTCGCGCTGCACTGCGCCGAAGGCGGGCGTCGGGTGCAGGGAATCGAAACCAGCACCGAGGCGGTGGCCGCGGCGCAGGTCGCGGTGGAGGAGATGGGCTTGGAGAACACAACGTTCACCGCCATGGACGCCACCGAATTCGCGTTATCCGCCGAGCAGGCGCCGGAAGCGGTCATCGTCAATCCGCCGCGTCGGGGCATTTCGGCCGAGTTGGCGCAGTGGCTCAACGATTCGACGGTGCAGCATGTGGTGTACTCCAGCTGCAATTCGGTTTCGCTGGCCCGGGACCTCGCGAGGCTGGACAAATTCACCGCGAAGCAGGCCCGGGTGATGGACATGTTCCCGCAGACCAATCACTACGAGGTGATCGTTCGTCTCGAACGCGCCGCAGGCTAAACGCGTATAGATGCGCAATAGGGTGGCCGGAACCATTAGCAGGTTCCGGCCACCCTATTGCTTGCTAGCGGTCCAAGGTGGCCGTGCGCATATCGAGGCGCTGCATGATCTGGTCAACCATATGCGGGTCAACCCCGGGTTCGCGCCGGGCACGGAGCAACTCGTCGCGGGCCGCCGCCAGCGCCGTGGACTGAATCGCATCGGCCTTGGTGATCACCGCGCGCAACTGGGTGTATTTTTCATCGGTGATCGCGTCATGCGTATCCGGATCGGTCAGCAAGATGTTGTGCAGGTCGTGCATGCGTCGGGTGACCACGTGGCGGTAGTTCTCCGGCAACTGCTGCAGCTCAAGATTCTGTTTCAGGGTCTGCACCGCAACTTCTTCGGCCCGGCGAGCGAGCGCGCGGCGGGCCTTTTTGGTGGCCTGGTCATTGCCTCGCAGCTTGAGCGCCCGCATCAGCATCGGCAGCGTCAGCCCCGGGACCACGAGGGTGGCGAGCAGTACGGAGCAGGCGGCAACCACCACGAAGTTTCTTCCCTCGATGGGGGTACCTTCCGCGGTGAACTTCGGCAGAGCCAAGGCGAGCGCAAGGGTGGCCAGCCCGCGCATGCCGCACCAGGTGAGCACCAGAGAATCCTTGGCCGCGGAGACCTTCTCCATCCCGCGCCGGGCATTTGGCAGATAGTAGGTGCCGAACATCCAGAGCGTCCGAACCAGGATCACTACGACACAGATGGCAAGGATGCCGGGAATGAACCCGAGCAGGTTGCTGCCCTCTTCCTGGATGACCGAGTTCATCTCCAGGCCCATGAGGCCAAAGGCCAGACCGGTGGCCAGCATTTCGAGCACTTCCCAGAAGGCGTGCCGGGTCAAGCGTTCTTGCGAGTCCTGCGGACGGTCGCGGCGGCCCAGCTCCAGGGCCAGCACCACGACCGCGACCACGCCGGAGGCATGGACTTCCTCGGCCAGCATGTAGACGGCGTAGGGTGCCACCAAGGTTGCCGCGCAGCGCGCCGCCAGATTAGGCACGAACCGGTTCAGCCAACCAACAATCCAGGCCATGGCGATGCCCACGATGATGGCCACCGCCGCACCGATCAAGAATTTCGGAATGAGATCCAAGCCGACCTCGGTGCCGTTCAGCGTGGCGGTGACCGCAAGCTGGAAGAGCACGATGGCCATCGCGTCATTGAACAGCCCCTCGGTCTCCAGCAGGGAGGTGAGCCTCCGCGGCATTTTCACCTTCGTCGCAATCGCGTCCACCGCTACCGGGTCCGGTGGGGCGACGATGGCACCGAGGGCGATCGCCAAGGGAACCGACAGGAAGGGTGCGAAGGCCAGCGAGGTTGCCGCCACTGCGCCGGCGGTTACCACGATCAGCACGACCGCGAGGCGGATCAGCGCTTTCCAGCGCAGCCGGAACACCGACCAGGAGCTGCGCTGCGCGGTGGCAAAGAGCAGCGGCGGCAGGAAGATGGGCAGGATCAACGCTGGATCGATATGCAGTTCAGGCATGAACGGGAGGAAGCCGGCCAAGGTGGCAAGAATGAGCATCAGGATTGGATAGGGGAGCTTGATGCGCTCACCCAGCCCGACAATCAAAATAGTGGCGAACAGCAGCGCGATGATCAGCAGGAAGAACTCCATAGTCTTCCTATTCTAGTCGCTGGAGCTATCCGTGGCGGCATCTAGAGGAGGATATAACGGGTTATTTCATGCCCTCGCCCAGCAGCGGGGCCAATGCATCCCATTCGCTAATCGCGCAGCCATTGTGGCGGTCGAAGCTCGTATCGACTTGTTTCCCACCTAATTTTCCGCTGATCCTTGCCGTCGCGGGCCCGCCATAGATCTCAGTGCAGCTTTGCTGCGGCGAGCGTTGCGGGGTGAGCACTTCGGGATTCTTGGCCAATAACGCACAGGCGGCATTCGACTCGGGCAGCGTACTGGAATCAGCGGCCTGGGCGCCGCGGCAGGATAGATGGTATTCGCTGTCGACGGATTTCCCCTCGAAGCTGATGCTGATCTTGAGGTCTGCGTCAGCGCCAACGGGTGAGGTGCCCGCGGTGGGAGCCGAACTGGCGCAACCAGCGAGCAGCAGACCGGCCAGTAGCGGAGCTACAAAAACCAGGCCCGTGCGCGCCTTCCGATTCTTCAGTCGTCCCATGAACCAATTGTGCTTCCCTTTTAGTTCAACACGCTAGCGTTCCGAGGCAATTGGCAGGCTGAGCACCACCTGCAATAGTTCCATCCGCAGCTTCTCCGCCCGCAGGGCGAACTCCTTTTGCAGACGCACATAGTGCGCCTTGCCCTCCGGAGTCTCGATTCGGATCGGCTCTTGGCCCCAATCCCCAAGGTCATAGGGCGAAGCTTGCATGTCCATGGTGCGGATATCCCACGCCAGTTCAAAGCAGTCCATGACCAGATCGCTGGGAACTGCCGGGCTCAACTTATAGGCCCATTTATACAGGTCCATATTTCCATGCAGGCAGCCCGGCTGTTCGAGGTCGCGTTGCGTCTCACGGGTTGGCTGCAGTTCGTTGAGCGGCACCGCCTCCGGAGTGTAGAAACGGAAGGCATCAAAATGCGTGCAACGGATCTTATGGTTTTCCACGACCTCGTCCGTGCCCGTCGCGCCAAGGCGAAGCGGCAAGTATTCGTGGCGTATCCCGTTGGCCTCGGACTTGTAGGCCATCGCCCATTCATGCAATCCGAAGCAGGAGAAATTGGCCGGCTTCTGTGCGGTATTGCGCAGCAGGATGCGGGCGAATTCGATCACTTTGGCCCGTGACTGGGAGAACTTCTCAAGATCGAGTTCTGCCCCCGGCCCTGCAGGGGTTTCCACGCTGCGGTAGAACTTCCAATCTTCTCGTTCGTGGGCCTGCTCGCCGAGCAGCACCACGCCGGCACCCGGGTGCCAACGGTAGAGCTGGCCTGGCTTCTGCGTGTAATAGGTGAAGAGGAAATCTTCGATGGGATGTTTGGCCCCGGTCATCCTGCGCTGCACAAAAGGTTCGCCAAAGGCCCGCGCGCGGACCTCATGCGCGGCGGCATGCGGCATCCAGTGCGGGGCTTCCAAAGCTGTGGCGGTTAGGGGCATACTTCTAATTATTCAATTCATGGGCCGGCGAAACCAGTTTGGTACGCCAACTCACACATCCTGCACAGGAGAACACCATGGAAAATTTCCCTCCCTGGGAGCCGCCAATGGACGGCACCGAGGAAGCGCACCTGCTCGGCATGCTCGACCGGTTGCGCACCACCTTCAGATATAAGGCCGACGGACTGGACATCGAGCAACTTGCGGAGAAGCTGCCGAGCAGCGAGCTGAGCATCGGTGGACTGCTGCAGCATCTGGCGGTAGTCGAAGACGAAAACTTTGCCTACTTGATCGCCCGCGGACGCCCGGAGATCGTGCTTGAATTCACCGCTGAGGGGCGCGACCAGTTCGCGGTGAACGCCGAAGAGAACCCGGAAGCGCTTTATGCGCGCTATGACAAAGTAGTGCTTAGAAGCAGGGAGGTTCAGGCTCAGGTAGTTGCCGCGGGTGGGCTCGATGCGCCTTCAGCTTTGGAGTACGAGGGAAAACACGCGAGCGTACGACGATTAATCTGCGATGTGATCGAAGAATACGGCCGGCATACCGGTCACGCGGATCTGCTGCGCGAGGCGATCGACGGACGGGTGGGCGAAGACCCTCCCTTTGAATACCGTCCACCTTGGTACGCGTGATTTTAGGTTTCGGCTAAGCACGCTTGAATGGCGAGGTAGCTTGAATGAAAAGTGGACAGTGCCGAATCGGGATTGCTTTTTTGGATCGTCCAGCTGCTTTCTAAGCGCATCTAGCAAGTCGTTGGGCATCAGCTTAAATATGTCTCGTAACGGAGGTCATTTACGTGATTCCTTGGGGCTGTGTACAAGACATAGTTGCAAGAATTGAAAGTGCTGAAGACTCGCGGTTTATCAATCGAGTGTGACTGTTAACCGAGAATGGCGGTTTTTTCACAGCTCGGTTTGGCGGTTTTCGCACCGTTGGCCTGGTGGATTTAATCGCTCCGCGGCATTCCGTGATCGCTTGGTCTCGCCTTCAGGGAGGATAATGCGATGCGGTTAGTCCTTGAGTGCTCGCGACCGTCTATAGAACGTTGCTCGGGACATTCCGAGATCGCGGGCAACCTGCGCGGCGGGGTCGCCGCCTTCAACCAAGCGGACAGCGCTTCTAATCTGACTGTCAGTAAGTC
Organism: Arthrobacter sp. MYb221; assembly: GCF_002979835.1. Taxonomy (NCBI): domain Bacteria; kingdom Bacillati; phylum Actinomycetota; class Actinomycetes; order Micrococcales; family Micrococcaceae; genus Arthrobacter; species Arthrobacter sp. MYb221. The sequence goes on from NZ_PCPW01000005.1 coordinate 229,342, forward strand.
GGCGGGGTCGGCCGCCAAGGTCCTTTCCAGCTTCGCGCCGTTTGCTGATGGAATCGGTAACGCGTTCGCGCTTGATCTCGTGTTCCATTTGCGCGAGAGCGGCCATGATCGTGAACAACATCGAGCCCAGGGGTGTCGCGGTGTCGACGTCGCCGCCGCCGAGGTTCAGTACGCGTAGGCCCGCGCCTCTACCGCGGAGTTCGTCGGCGAGGGCAAGCATGTTCTGTGTGGATCTTCCAAGCCGGTCCAGTGTCGTGATGACGAGGGTGTCGCCGTCGATCAGCGCGTCGAGTGCCCGATCGAACTGGGGTCGTGATGCTCGCGCCCCAGACACACCGTGATCAACGTAGAGGTCATCGCGGCGGACGCCGGCGGCCATAAGATCCACCTGCTGCCGGTCGGTGGACTGCTGCCGCGTCGAAACACGTGCGTAGCCGATCAGTTTCGTCATAGGCTGCTCCGACGTGTCTCGTAACTAACGGTGAATACACCGATTCAATCAGAAGCTTTCGAGACATAGTTACGAGACTCGCCAGCCGTGCACGAACTCGTTCGATTCCACGAAAATTAGGGCCCTGCCGGTCGTCGAGGTCGTTCAGTCGATGAGACGCCTCATATCCCAAGGGTTGTGAGACGTTGTATGCACTTCCGGTACATCGACCGGCACTACCAATGTGAGCTTCCGAAGTCGTCTGCACGGAATGTTCGAACCGCACTTGGCCAGCGTGTGGTCATGGAGTCGTCGACTCAGGATCGCTTCCCAGGTCTGAGGGCGACCCATAGCGCGCACCGCCGGCAAATGTAGGCAGGTTCTGTACCCAGGGGGTGGAGCTTCTTCCGATGCATTGTGCGCCCGCAGCAGGAGCATTGGCGGACAGTGTCAGAACCCAGAAGTTCTATTTTCATGCCGTCTTCGTTCTTTCCGGGATTGGGCTCCAGTGCGTGAGGTTGGCTCAGATGTAGCTGCAGATTTGTTCCGCGTCACAGCACTCCGGGTCGGCTGCCTCGGCGGTTGAGTATTGTTCGGCCACGGTTGCCCGCAGTGCGGTGAGCTCTGCGATTTTCCGGTCCAGGTCTGTAAGTTGTTTTCCCAGGACGTCCCGTACGTGGGTGCAAGGCGTCAGGCCGTTATCGCGGATCCGCATAATGCCTTGGATCTGCTGCAAGGTCAGCCCCGCTATCTGGCTGCGTTGGATGAATTCAAGGCGACTGAGGGTCTCGTGTCCGTAGTCACGATAGCCGTTGGCCGAACGTTCAGCCGGCGGGAGCAGGCCCCGGTCCTCATAGAACCTGATCGTCTTGGCTGTCATGCCGACAGCGGCAGCGGCTTCACCGATTCGCATTTCGGGTCCTCTTCTCGTTCCGAAAACGCAGCTAACCCTTCCATTGTACTGGAAGGTTTTGCATCGGCATCGCAAACAATTAGGGCCCGTTGTCGGCTTGACCTTCCCCCATGGTGGAAGGTCAATGATGGTTTGAGACCGAATACCAGCGTCCCGCTTCTTGCCAGGTATCCCCGCGAGGGCGGGCAAGAAAACCGGACAGAGAAAGGGATGATCATGTCAGTAAAGGCGAAGGGCCGGGAGCGTCCGGGCCTGGTGCTTGCGGCGGGGGCTTTGCTGTCCTCCCTTGGTGCTGTGACGGCTCTCCTGGTGTGCTGTTGGGTGCCCGTTTTGGCAGGTGCAGCCGGTTTTCTGACTGCAGCCGGGCCGATGGCCGGCAACATTTGGATCATTGCCGCTGGAGCCCTTGCCACGGCGGTCCTGCTTATGCGCCCGCCCGGTACGCCTGCAGCTAACGGAGCGGGGTCAAAGGCATGACAGGCGTTTTAGGTCTTGCCTTTCTGACCGGGATGCTTGCCACAGTCAATCCGTGCGGGTTCGCGATGCTGCCGACCTATCTGGCGTACTTCATCGGTTCCGGACCCGGCGCGGGACGGAAGCGGCCGCTGCTTGCAGGTCTTCGGGCCGGGGTTGCCCTCAGCGCCGGTTTCGCTGCTGTCTTTGTTACGGCCGGCCTGCTCGCCGCTGTGGGTCTGCGGTCGGTGGCGTCGGCGCTGCCCTGGGCCGCGGCGCTGATCGGAGCAGTCATTGTGGCCGCCGGCCTTGGCATGGTGTTCGGATGGCAACTGCCCGGGACGAGGTTGAACCTGCCCCGGATTCTGAAGAGGGACGGAACCGGTTCGGGGTTAAGGGCGGTCTTTGGCTACGGGGTCGCGTATGCGGTGGCCGCACTCTCCTGCAGCCTGGCCCTGCTGCTGGCTGTCGTCGCCCAGGCCGTGTCCACCGGAAGCCTGGCCGGGCTGCTGGCGGTCTTCGCCGCCTACGCCCTGGGCTCCTCGGTGGTGCTGGTTCTTCTGTCCCTCGGTGCAGCGGTAGCGCGGAACGCCATGGCACGCCACGTCCGAAAGCTGCTGCCCTTTGTTAACCGTCTCGGCGGAGCCGCGCTTGTCCTTGCGGGCATCTACCTGCTGCTCTACTGGGTGCCCGCACTGTCCGGCGGGCAGGCCGGGGGGATCATGAGCGGGGCAGTCACCGCAGCCAGCGCAGCGCTGTCCGGGTTCATCTCGGGCAACTGGCCGATCATCACCTTCACCGCGGTGGCCGCTGTCCTCGCCGCCGTGGCCCTGTCCCTGCGGCGCCGCAGCAAAAGCAAGGCAGAGGACAACAGCAGGCCCGCGGACGGGACTGAGAGAAGGGAGAACACCGAAGCGTGCTGCAACCCCGCACCCCACCTCCCCGAGACCGCGCCAGGGCGCAACAACGAGCAAGGAAACCCATGACAAAGACCAGAAACCACCGGCGGATCTTCACCATTACTGCCGTCATAGCCGCCGCGGCGCTCATCCTGATTCTGGCCATCACGGCACTGAACCGCGGGAGCGAAACTAATCCAGCCACCGGGTCCGCTGGTGGAAACACTGTGGACAGGATCGAGGTCACGTCCGTGGACGGCAAAGCCCTCACCGTCCCCTCCACCCGCCCGACAGTGCTGTTCTTCATGGCGAGCTGGTGCTATACCTGCGTTCCACAGGCAGAAGCGATGAAGGAACTGGAACAGGAGTATGCCGGTAAGGCAGACTTCGTCGCCGTGGACGTGACGCCGGAGAACACCCAAACCGAGGTGGACCAGTTCCGTGAACTGGCCGGAAATCCCGGATACCCCTTCGTTGTGGACCGGACCGGGGAGCTCACCCAAAAGTACGCGGTCACATCCCTGGACAGCACCGTCGTCGTCGCACCCGACGGAGACATTCTGGGCCGGGCTGACTCCCGGCCCATGAAGGCCGATGCCCTGAAGGCATTTCTTGCCACAACACTTCCCTAGCACGCCTAACTCTTTACTCCGGGTCTTGACCTTCCTGTGCAGGGGAAGGTGCAGACTGGGGACAGTACCCACCAGAAGAACACCACGGGGTGTTCATCAAACTCCATGGAGGACCAATGCCTGAGGCAGCACCGGATTTTGATTTGGCCGTGATCGGTTCCGGTGGCGGTGCCTTCGCCGCCGCCATCCGGGCCACCAACCTGGGCAAGCGGGTGGTCATGATCGAACGTTCCACGGTGGGCGGGACCTGCGTGAACACCGGGTGTGTTCCGTCCAAGGCGCTGCTGGCCGCCGCCGAGGCCCGTCATGTCGCGTTGGACGGGACTGGAAGGTTCCCCGGGATCAGCACCTCGGCCGCCCCGGTGGACATGGGTGCACTCATTGACGGGAAACGCTCCCTGGTTGAGGGCATGCGCTCGGATAAGTACGTGGATCTGGCCGCAGACTACGGATGGGATCTGCGTCAGGGAACCGCGGTGTTCGCCGGCACCCCGGAGGAACCGGTCCTGGAAATCACCGGGGCTGACGGCGCCCGCGATTCCCTGACTGCTGCCCATTACCTGATTGCGACCGGTTCGGCCCCGTGGGCACCGCCGGTGCCGGGACTGGATGAGGTCAATTACCTGACCTCATCCACGGCCATGGAACTGGACGAGGTGCCCGAGTCCCTGATCGTCTTCGGCGGCGGGTACGTGGCGCTGGAACAGGCGCAGCTTTTCGCCCGGCTGGGATCGAAAGTGACGATGCTGGTCCGTTCCCGGCTGGCCTCGCAGGAGGAACCGGAAGCGGCCCGGGCCCTGATGGGCGTCTTCGCCGATGAGGGTATCCGCGTGGTCCGCCGCGCGGCCGTGACGTCGGTCCTGGCGGATTCGGGCAGTGCAGAGATCGTTGTGACTGCAACGGTGGCTGGGGGCCAGGAGGAATACCGTGCCGCGAAGCTGCTGGTGGCCACCGGACGCCGCGCCGTTACTGACGGGTTGAACCTGGACGCCGTCGGCGTTAAAACCGGCGACGCCGGCCAGATCCTGGTCGAAAATACGTTGGCCAGCTCCAACCCAAGGATCTGGGCAGCAGGGGATGTTACCGGGCACCGGGAATTCGTCTACGTCGCCTCCGCCCACGGAACCCTCATGGTGGAGAACGCCTTCAACAACGCCGGCCGCGAGGTCGACTACCGGCACCTGCCCCGGGTGACGTTCACCAGCCCGGCCCTGGCCGCGGTGGGCATGACCGACAAGGAAGCCACCCAAGCTGGCATCCGGTGTGAATGCCGGGTCCTGCCCCTGGAATACGTTCCACGGGCACTGGTGAACCGGGACACCCGTGGGTTCATCAAAATCGTCGCCGACAACAGCACCGGCCGCATCGTCGGGATCACCGCCGTCGGCAAGGAAGCCGGAGACCTAGCCGCTGCCGGGGTGTACATCCTCGAGGCAGGGATGACCGTGGACCAGGTCGCGAACCTTTGGTCCCCGTATCTGACGATGGCCGAAGGGATCAAAATCGCCGCGCAGTCCTTCACCACCGACGTCTCCAAACTCTCCTGCTGCGCCTCCTGACCACGGCAGCTCCCAGCTCAGTCCCCATCTGAAGGAAACAACGATGACGAACAACGTCAGCCAAATCACCGGCCGCCTCGCCTCCTCCGAAACCGGCATGCAGTCCTGGCTGTGGCTGCCGTTGCTGAAACTCCTCGCACTGGGCGACCCTGTGGACGCAGCGGATCTTGCCGCCGCCACGGGCCGCCCCGTCGAGGACGTCCGGACCGCCCTTGAGGGAATGCCCGACGTCGAGTACGACGGATCAGGCCGAATCGTCGGCATGGGATTGACCCAGCGCCCGACCCGGCACCGCTTCGAAGTGGACGGCGAACAGCTCTACACCTGGTGCGCGCTGGATACCCTGATCTTCCCCACCCTTCTGGGCACCTCCGCACGGATCGAATCCGCCTACGATGCCGCCAGTACCCCCGTGCGCATGCGCGCCGGCAGTTCCGGCGTCACCGGTGTTGAGCCGGCCACCGCGGTGGTGTCCCTGATCAATCCGGAAGACATCAGTTCTGTCCGTTCCGCCTTCTGCAACCAGGTCCATTTCTTCGCCTCAGCCGAAGAAGCCGGACCCTGGCTCAAGGACCACCCGGAGGGCACCGTGATCCCCGTGGAGGAGGCCTACGGGCTCGCCGCGTCCATGGCCGGAAAAATGCTCGCCGAAACCGACGCGCAGGATTCCGGAAAACCGCGGAACACAGCTCTCAGCTGCACCTGCTGACCATGCCACCCCCCTCGGGTACACCACAGTGCGTGCCGAAAGACGTTTGACGAGAAGAACCGGAAAAATCAAGCCAATCTGAAGGAGATCAGCGTGAACGAACATTTCGATGTTGCCGTACTTGGCATGGGGCCCGGCGGGGAGGTCGCCGCGGACCGCCTGCTCAAAGCTGGGAAGAAAGTCGTCATCTTCGAACGTGAATTGATTGGTGGGGAGTGCGCCTATTGGGCCTGCATCCCGTCCAAGACGGTACTGCGCCCGCCGGAAGCGCGCACGGAGGTAGAAAAAGCCGCCGGTGTCAGCGGCGCCGAACTGGACTGGGAAGAAACGGCCAAATACCGGGACTACATGATCCGGAACCTGGACGACAAAGCCCAAGTGGACGGTTATGCGAAGCACGGGGCCGAGGTAGTCAAGGAAGAGGCACGGCTGACCGGGCCGGGCCGGATCCGCGCCGGAGACCGGGACATCACCGCAGAGCACCTCATCATCGCCACCGGGTCCGACGCGGTGATACCTCCCCTGGAGGGCATCGATGAGATCACAACATGGACCAACCGGGAGACCTACACCGCCCCGACCCTGCCCAAGCGGGCGGTGATCATCGGCGGCAGCGCGGTCGGGGTTGAAACCGCCACGTTCCTGGCACGCTTCGGCGTCCAAGTCACCCTTATCCACCGAGGACAGCGGCTGATCGACAGGGAGGATCCCCGCGTTGGGGAATTGGCCCACACATACCTTCAGGAAACCGGTGTCGAAGTCCGCCTCGGCGCAAGCGCTGGCAGCGCCAGGCGCGAGGGTGCAGACAGCATCATCCGTCTCGAAAAAGCAGACGGCGGAGACGGCGGGGAAGTCGCAGCCGACGTCGTGATCTTCGGCACTGGCCGAAAGCCACGCACCAAAGGCCTGGGCTTTGAACATTCCGGAATCAGCTTGGGGGACCGCGGTGAAGTGCTGGTCGATGAGCACTGCCGCGCCGCGGAGAACACCTGGGCCATCGGGGACGTCACAGGCATCATGCCGTTCACCCATGTGGCCAAATATCAGGGAAGAATCGCTGCCGACGCCATTCTCGGCCAGCCCCGCGCCGCCACCTATGACGGCATACCACGGGTGGTGTTCGCCGACCCGGAAATCGCCGCAGCCGGCCTCACTGCCCGCCAGGCACAACGACGCGGGCTCCGGGTTGCTTCAGCCGAACTGGATCTTGCCAACGCCATCGCCCGGCCCTGGACCTATGAAAAAGATCCGCGCGGACACCTGGGCCTGCTGGCCGACGCCGACCGGAAAATCCTCATCGGTGCCTGGGCAGTCGGGCCGATGGCCGGTGAATGGATCCATCAGGCCTCCCTGGCGATCCGGGCGCAGATACCCGTCGATACCCTCCTGGACCAGGTAGCACAATTCCCCACCTACCACGAGGCCTACCACGCTGCACTGGAAAAACTAGACCTCTGACTTCCCACCCCGCCGACGCTGTGGACGCGCCGTGCATGGGAGTCACGGCTTGGCCGGGAGATATAAACAGCGGGCCTTGCTGCCGTGGGTATCAGGTGCGGGTTTGCCGCCACGGCAATAGGGGACCTTGCAGGCCCGGCATTCGAGGTGGACCCAGCAGAGTATGAATCCCTGAGGAGCCTAGGTTTCCTGCCGAGTAGAACAAGGCGATGACTTCCACTTTCGGGTTTAGGAGACTTTTCCAGGACCATCAAGTCCGCCGTTGCACGGGGCACCTGGTTCGGGGGCGGTTTGTGCCTTTCGATACTTGGCGATGAAGTTGGAGAGGCGGAGATCGTCAGGGCTGTCCAGCTGGACTTGTGCTCCCCAAGCCGAGACGACAATGGCGGAGGGCAACCCCTTGTAGGGGGAGAGGATGGCGTAGGTCCCGGGGACAGCTTTGCGCAGGGCTGTGACTTGGTCTGCCGCGACCCGGTCGGGGTCGTAGGTGATCCAGACAGAGCCGTGCTCGAGTGAATGGATGGCATTTTCATTAGGTACCGGCTCGCTATATACCCCGCAGTTGAGCAACACTGCGGAGTGGTCTCCTCCCACCGGAGGTGTCTGGTCGTAGGTGACGGGACCGGTGACGTGGTTGGACGTGAGTCCGGGGAAGCTCCTTAGGCCTTCTATCTCCGCCGTCGCTGACCCCTTCGGGGTTGTACCTGCGATCGCGAGGATGACCAGGGAGATGATCACAGCAACGGCTGCGACCCCGGCGCCCACAATGATGGCACGGCGTTTGCGGCTGGCATTTCCCTACGCGCGTTTGACCTCGGCAAGCTTCGCGGCTGTCGTGGCTGCCCGTTGCTGTTTGGCGGTACGTTCTTCAGCCGCCGCCGGCGGGGACTTGGGATTGCGCAGGCGTTTTGCTCCGCTGTCGGGAGTGTTTGCATGGTCAGGGGTGCCGGGGCTTGGCATTCGTGTGCGTTCCTTTGCTGCTGTGTCCTGGGCGGTGGCATGCCTGCTTCTGCGGGCCGGTATGGAGTGTGGTGGTCATGCCGGCGCTTGAGGAGGCGGTGCTAAGGATGGCTGAGAGCGCGCAGGCGAGGACCAGGATAATCCCGGCGCGGTTGGTCAGCGGCGAAAGGGCCCTGCAGTCCACGCCGCTGCCACCGTTTCGGCAGTCCTCTTCCGGAACGTCACCTTCATTCCCGCCCGGAAACAGTCTTTGATGGATTCCCTCATCAGTATTGACCTTCCACCATGGGGGAAGGTCAATACTGGCCTTACGAGCGTGACAGGAAATCGCCCGCTCCGGCCCCTGCGGCGGAGCGTTGAAAGGAAGCACCATGTCAACTACTTCCAAGGGCCGGAGCAGCCGGACAGGGCTGGCCGTCGGCGGCTTTGTGCTGCTACATGTGCTGTGCTGCGGGCTGCCGCTGCTGATCGCAGCCGGAGCTTTGGGTACGGCCGGCTCATTCCTAGGCAATCCGTGGATCATCCTTGCCGCTGTGGCATTGGCTGCGGCCGTACTGCTTTGGGCGCTCCGGCGCCGCCGGCCGAACACGTCGGGTGATAAGGAAAACTGCTGCGCTCCCGTCGCCTCATCCGGCGAGGATCGCAATGCAGGAAGGACCACACAGCCCACCGGCGGCCGGTGATCGATAGTCATCCTGAGCGGAAGGCCTGGGACACGGCAGCACTCCCGCACTAATCCGACTCCGAAGAATGACGCGCATTCTTGCTCCCCGGTAAGTTCTCCAAAACTCGCGCGCGAATTGCGCGTGACAAGTACGGCTACCCGGTGCAGCCTCGTAGGTGCCTAGCAAGGGTTCCCCGTCCAACGCAGTGTCTTGAAACCCTTTCGCCTCAAAACTAGGCCTACAAGACATCGAAACCGCCAAATTGAGCTGTGAAAAAACCGCCATTCTGAACTAACAGTCACACAATCGAGAATGCCTGCCATGGTGAGAGGTCTTGTAACCCATGGGTTGCAAGACGTTTCGGGTATCGAGAAATTACTCAAAACGACGACAACCGCAACGTATATTTTCCAGTAAGTATTTTGCTTGCCACATGAATGCAGCATCGTTCCAAGCCTATGTAGGTTTGGAACGATGCTGTTTACACATTCTGAGATGGTTCTTCTATCCGAGAAGCGTTGTGATAAGCCTGATCGAGGTAGCGACGATGGCGATGAGTCCGATTACTCCGAACAGGTTTTGCCACCATTTGTTACGCAGATCGCCCATGACGGACGACTTGTTAGCCATGATGACGAGCAGTATCCCGAGCAGGGGAGCGATTAGGACGGTTAAGGACTGCGCGATAACTATGAGGCCGACGGGCGAGGCTTGGAAAGTGAGGGTTACGACTAGTCCGAATGCCAGGATGAGTCCGGTGATGGTTCTAGCCATGGGCGACCCGGCTTTTGCGCCACGTCCGAGAGCATCTGAAAGCATGGTTCCACCTGCTGTGGCATTAGCCGTCATAGACGAAAATGCGGCACCGGAAAGCCCGAGGGCGAAAACGATTGAACCAATGGGGCCAGCGAGTGGTTCGAAAACGGAAGCGAGCGCGTTGATGGTCCCTGCTTCTGCGCCAGTCTTGCCGAGTACAGCTGCCGCAACCATGATGACAAGTATTGTCATGATTCCTGGAGCAACGATGCCGGGAATGGTGTCGACGAGTGTGATATCCCGGTAGTCGGCTCGTGTGCGGCGATTTTCTTTGATTCCGTACGAGGCGTAGAAAGCTGCGTTGATGGAGAAGTTAGTTCCTACTAGAGCTACAACGAGAATTTCACTTCCTGCCGGAAGTTGAGGGATCATTCCTTCCATGGCTCGGTACCAGTTGGGTTGGGCGATGACTGCGCTAGCAATAAAGGCTATGCCCATGAGTACGACGATGACTAAGAGCGCTTTTTCTACGATGCCGTACACGTTGCGGAATGCCAGGACGAGTGCCACTGCCGCGGTGCACACGATGGTCCATAAAACCGGGGAACCACCGAAGACCATGGATAGGCCGAGGCCCGACCCGACAGCGTTGCCGACGGAGAACATTAGCGTAATCCCGAAAACACCAAATCCTGCCGCAATACCAACCCATGCACCGAGCCGTTCTTTAATGGTTGTGATCAAAGATTTTGGTGTCGCTATACCTAGCCGTACGCTCATATCGGTGAAGAAGATCATTAAGATTGTGGAGATCGCAATAACCCACAGCAAGGTATAGCCGTAGCGGCTTCCTGCTTGTACGGCAGTGGTGAGGTTACCTGGACCGAATTGCCAGGCGCCGACGACGAAAGCCGGTCCCATGAGAGCAAGATAGCCAAGGATGGTGCGGCGTTTGGCTGGTTTCGGGATATTCATTGGTGCTAGCCCCTGCTGGTTTCGATGAGCGGGCGGGGTGGTGACGACGCTGTTCGGCTCGCTCATTGCGAGTCCTCCTTAATAGACACAAGCTTAGAATGGTCTTCATTGACCTCTGTGAAAATATGAGAATTGCAGACGGGGGTGGTGGCCATGGCCACCACCCCCGAAGACCTGTGGCTAGGCAGGGACTGTCACGTTGCCGAGATTCGCCGCTTGCAGCGCGAGGGCGATTTCTTTATCTGCGCCCTCGGCGAGGGGAAGCAGCGGAGGACGTACTGTTGCGTGTTCTAGGATGCCTCTGGCAACTAGTCCTTCCTTCAGAGCAACGGTACCTTCCATATGGGAGCCTCGATGGTACACATTCTTAGTGACTGGAAGGATTCGGTCGTGAATGGCGCGGGCCGCAGCGTAGTCTTTGGCCTTGCCTGCAGCAATTAGTTCGACTAAAGGTTCTGGTGCCAGCCCACCGTAGCCGACCAGCGCCCCGTCGACATCGAACATCGTGTGAAGCAGGTACTCGTCGTGGCAGGTGAGAATCTGCAAGTCTGGGTAGGTCTCGCGCAAGACTGGGATCTCGGTGTCCCAACGCTTCATGTTTCGCACACCATTCTTGGTCGCGAAGACACCTTCTTGGCCTGCGATTTCAAGCTGAGTTTCCAAGTCGTAGGTGGCCTTGGTGGCATCGGGGTATTGGAAAAGGATAAGAGGCAAACCACTAGTCTCGTAAATTTCCTTGTAGCGAGTCTGCGGTGCTCCCTTCTGATATCCGAAGCGCAGCCAGCCGTGGGAGGGGTAAACCAATCCAGCAGAAGCGCCTGCCTCGACAGCTCGCTTGGCTTCTAGGGCCGCGACGGTGTTACCTTCGCCGGTGATTCCAGCGATGATGGGGAGTTCACCATTCACTGCGTTCTTGAACTCGCGAATGACCTGGGCTTGCTCATCCTGAGTAAGGAAGGTCCCTTCACCGGCATGGCCAAGGACAACTAGGCCCTTTACGCCGTCGATGCTGGCGAGCCATCCGCCCAGACGGTGGATTGCGTCAACGTCGATACTGCCATCGCGGTTGAACGGTGTGACTGGTGCGGGAACAAGTCCGCGAAGATCGATGGTCATGAGAACTTCCTTTGTTTGTCGGTATGTTCCAACTGGATGAAAACGATTGCGGGAACGTTTTCATTCTGCAGTGTGTTCGATCTCACTGTCAAGGGGTGTTTATGAAAAGATGGAAATAGAGTGTCTACTAAGACTGACTCGAAGAGGAGAATTCTCATGGAACCAGTTGTCAACGGCGCTGCAGTGACATTGAAAGATGTTGCCGCAGCTAGTGGAGTCAGTCTCTCTACAGCCAGCCGAGCTCTGGATGACCGAGGTACGCCTACGCGCTCTGCAGCTGCTTTGCACGTCCGAAAAGTGGCCGAGGAACTTGGGTATAGGCGTAATTCGTTTGCCTCGAACCTGCGTAGGGGCCAAACGCGGACTCTTGGCGTTCTCGTTCCTCGGCTTAGCGACACGGTGATGGCGTTGATGTTCGAGGCGCTGGAACGAGCGGCGTCCGCACGAGGCTACTTTGCCATGGTGGCCACCAGTGGGGATGATCCCGAAGATGAGAGGCAAGCAGCTGAGACCTTACTGGACCGCAATGTCGACGGGCTCATCTTGGCTACAGCCCGAACCGAAGACGACTTGCCAAAACACTTTCGCGACAGCGGAATCGCACATGCATTGGTCCTACGTACAGACGGGGTAAGCCCTTCCTCGCTGGGAGATGACGAAGTGGGCGGATACCTTGCCGTCCGTCACCTGGTGGATCTCGGGCACCGCTATATTGCCGTGGTGACAGGCCCATCTTTCACGTCTACGGGAATCGCGAGACTAGCCGGTGCTCGCAGAGCACTGGACGAAGCCAACATCCAACCCCCCGAAGGGTGGTTAATGGCTGTTGGGTACGGCATAGAAAGCGGGTATTCCGCAGGGAAGTCACTGCTAGCTGGCGGTAAGGCGACAAGACCAAGCGCAGTGTTTGCGGCAAACGATAACCTAGCAATGGGAGTTCTTGCGGCTGCTAAACACTTCGGGATCAATGTAGGTGAAGAACTGGCATTGGTTGGATATAACGACATTCCAATGTCAGCCTTGCTGCCCACCCCGCTAACATCAGTCAGAGTGCCATTGGACCAGATCGCGAATAGTGCGATCGATCTCATTGTCAATCCAGGCAAGGAACCGCAAATCCGTAAAGCTATGCCGAGCTTGATGCCACGTGCCTCAAGCGGCACGTCCCGATCGGCAGATAACTAGGTGCTCTGCTGATTGCGAGTGCGATTTTCCGATCACGAGACCAAATAAGAGTCAAGGTCAATCAGCTTATCCGTGGCCGTGGCCGAGGTCCTCATGTTCTTGTGGGGACTGTTGGGATCAGCAATGGACGTCCGATGCTTATGTGTTGCTTCGGCTCACGCCACGCTCGCTGGCAGAATGTCGTTCGTTGCAGCCAGGTGCAAATCATTTTGCCCCGGATCTCTTTGAGAAGCTGCCACAAAACTCGCCGAGCTGGGGCAACGCACCCAGAGTGCCCCGTCGGAAACCGTACAAGACAAGGAGATCGCAGCATCGATTGGCCCGGTATCCTTGAACACGGCTCGTAGTTCCTTGCAGATGAATTTGTTTTAGTCGACATCCATCTTCGCAGAGGAGCTGCGAGCCTTACTTATTTTGGGGTCACCACGCTAAAAATCGAAGAGCCCCTTAAACACCAAGCTCCGCGGTACTCGGTAAAAAAACCGAGTCACGCGGAGCTTAGCTGACGACGGACCAATAGGCCCTTGGGGTTTAGCCCATGTGGATTGCGCCGAAGAGCACGCCCGAAGCGAGCATGACCAGGCTAACCACGGCCGCACGCCACAGCACCTTCTTGTGGTGATCGCCCAGATCCACACGAGAGAGCGAGACCAGCAAGAGGATTGCCGGGACGAGCGGAGATTGCATGTGCACCGGCTGTCCGGTGATGGAGGCGCGAGCCATATCCACCGCAGGAACGCCGAAGTGCGCGCCGGCCTCGGTGAGGACCGGAAGTATGCCGAAGTAGAAGGCGTCGTTGCTCATCAGGAAGGTGGCCGGAATTGAGATCAAGCCGGTGATGACTGCCATGTACTGGCCCAGGGAATCCGGGATGATGTTGACCAGCCAGAGGCTCATCGCGTCGACCATGCCGGTTCCGGAGAGCACGCCGGTGAGTACCGCCGCGCCGAGCACCATGGAGACCACCGCGATGATTTCGCTGGAGTGCGCGGCGATCATCTTCACCTGGTCGCTGACCTTCGGGAAGTTGGCGACCAGCGCGATGGCGGTACCGACCATGAACAGGTAGGCCAGCGGCAGCACGTCGACGATGAGCAGCACCATGATGGCCACGGTGAGCGCCAGGTTGAAGTAGAACATCTTCGGGCGCAGGGTCTCGCGGTCCGGATCGAGCACGGTGCCGTCCATGGTCGCGGCCTCCGAACCATCCCCCTTGCGAGCTACGGATTCAAGGACTGCCACCGAGGAGCCCGAAGGCGAGGTGCCGTCCTTGGGCTTGCCGCCGCCCAGGTTTCCGCCGCCGAAGCCGGTGCCCCACAGCTCGGGGCGATCCTTCTGCAGCCGGCGGCGCTCGGAGAGCCCAAGCTGCCAGGCGAAGATGGCAATCACGATCAGTGCGACGCCCAGCGATGGGAGCATCGGCACGAAGATGTCTGCCGCGTCCACGCCCAAGGCTGCCGCGGCGCGAGCGGTTGGACCGCCCCAGGGCACGATGTTCAGCGTGCCGTTGGTCAGACCGGCCACACAGGTCAAGACGACCGGGCTCATGCCCAGACGCTGGTAGATGGGCAGCAGGGCGGCGGTGACCACGATGAAGGTGGTGGAGCCGTCGCCATCCAGCGAGATGATGGCGGTCAGCAGGGCGGTGCCGATGACGACCTTCGCCGGGTCGTTGCCCACGAGTTTCTGGATTCCCGAAACCAGCCGGTCGAACAGGCCCACGTCGATCATGATGCCGAAGTACATGATGGCGAACATGAGCAGGGCGGCGGTGCCCGACATCGACTTGATCGCGTCCATGATCATGTCGCCGAGGCCAAAGCCGGCGCCGGTGAACAGGCCGAAGATGGTGGGAACTAGGATGAGCGCCAACAGCGGCGTCATTTTTTTGGTCATGATCAGCGCCATGAAGGTGATGATCATGAGGAATCCGAGAGCAACTAGCATTGCGCGGACCTCCTGAAGTGTGTGGCAAGTGATGATGCCAGCAGGGGTGCGGGCACTTATCCAAGCTACGTGGCGGCGCTCACGTATCCGGGGTTGTTCGTTTTCTGATCCCTTTAGGTTTTTGCAATCTTTTTGCTCATTAAAATCACGGACGGTTTATGCTGGACAGATGCCGCATTCCACAGCCACCTTGCACTTTGCCTCGCGCATTATGCGTCCGCAGTTCGTGGTGCTCGGCGTACTTTTCGCGCTGGTGACCACCGCGACCCTGCTGGTGAGCTACAACAGGGTCTTCGACCAGGGCGAAGACACCTCCCTGGGGATCGCGCGTTCGGTCGCCGCCTTGCCGGAGGTGGTGCGCGAGGTGACGGACTACGCGCAGCGCGACGAGCTGGACCTCGAAGAGCTGCGCAGCGGAAAGCTGCAAGAACTGGCTGAGGCCGTGCGCGAAGGAAGCCAGGCGACCTTTGTGGTGATCACCGAGGACCGCGGCCTGCGACTGAGCCACCCGAACCCGGACGAGCTGGGAAAGCTGGTCTCCACCGACCCGGTGGCGTTGAGCGGAGTGGAGGACATTGCCCGCGAGCATGGCACTCTCGGGGAATCGGTGCGCGCCAAGGTGCCCATCCGGTCCGTCGACGGACGGGTTATCGGCGAGGTGTCGGTGGGGGTGGCCACCGAGTCGCTGACCGGTGCACTGGTTGCCTCCTTCGGCTGGATCGTGCTGTTCGCGGTGCTTGCCGCGCTGCTGGCAACCCTGGCCGGACGCTTCACCGTGCGCACGCTCAAGCGCCAGACCCTGGGGTTGGAGCCCGCGGAAATCGCTCAACTGGTGCGTGATCAGCAGGCGGTGCTGTACGGGGTGAGCGAGGGCGTGATCGGACTGGGGCCGGACGGCACGGTGACCGTGCGCAATAAGGCCGCACGCCAATTGCTCGGACTGCCGCACCGCACCGAGCTGGCGGACATCATCGGCCGGCACTACGAGTCGGCCGATCTCGACCCGCGTTTGGTGAAGGCAATCAAAGACCATGAGCCGGCTCCCATCAGGCTGGAAGCCAACTCGAATGCGATCGTCGCCCGCGTCTCGGATGTGGTGCGCGACGGTGTGGATCTTGGCCAGGTTGTCTTGCTCCACGACGTCAGCACCGTCGAAGCGCTCGGCACCAAACTGGATGCCGTGCAGGATATGGCCGACGCGCTGCGCGCCCAGCGCCACGAGTTCGCCAACCGGATGCACGCGGTCCTCGGACTGATTACCTTGGGCAAAACCGATCAGGCCGAGGAGTATCTGCGCGAAGTGATGGACGCCGGACCGGTGATTGCACCGGTCGGTGGCCTGGAACTGGTCAAAGACGCTTACCTTTCCGCATTCCTTTCGGCCAAGGGGGTGCGCGCCCACGAGCTGGGCATCGAACTGCGGGTCTCGCCGCAATCCATGCTCTTCGAACAGATCGCCTCGGCCAGCGACGCCCAGGACGTCACCGCGGTGCTGGGCAACCTGCTGGACAACGCCTTCACCGCGAGCCTGTGCGGAAGCAAGGATCCGTGGGTTGAGGTGGATCTGCTCTCCGAGGGGAGCACCTTGCATCTTGCCGTCGCCGATTCGGGGCCGGGGATCAGCACCGAGGAAGATATCTTCGCCCCGGGGGTGAGCACCGGGTCCTCGCTCGGCGAGGGGCACGGCTCCGGTGTGGGGCTGCCGCTGATTCGCCGGTTGGCCCGTTCGCGCAGCGGTGATGTGTGGATTGCCGACGCCGGCGGGGAACAGGGCGGGGCCGTGATCGCGGCCCGGCTTCCAGCGGTACTGAGTGAACCGAAGAACTTCTCATGAATAAGGGAGCGAAAATGACACAGAATGCCGTGGGGGACTACCGGGTATTGATCGTTGACGATGACTTTCGCGTCGGGCAATTGCACGCCGACATGGTCAATGAGATCCCCGGGTTCCAAGCCCTGGAACCGGTGCAAGACCCCCGCACCGTGCCCAAGCTTGTCGCGTCACTGCAACCAGATCTGCTGCTGTTGGACCTCTACCTGCCGCATGTCAGCGGCATCGAACTGCTGCGTGAAATCGAAATCGACTCGATTATGATTTCTGCCGCCACCGAACCGGCCAATGTCGCGGCGGCTCTTCAAGCAGGCGCCCTGGCTTTCATCATCAAGCCCTTCGGAGCCAAGACGCTCGCGGCAAAACTCAAGGGGTGGGCTCGGTACCGCCGGCAGCTTGCGGCCGCTACCGACCTTGACCAGCAAGGCGTGGATCGGCTGTACCGGACTCTGCAAGGGATCGAAGATGCGCCAGCTGCCGCTAATGCTGCACCCACCGAGCAGGCGGTCATGGCGTGCGTCAAAGCATCCAGCGAACCGCTGAGCGTGGCCGAGGTCGCCGAAGCCGTGGGCGTCGCGCGGGCGACTGCCCAACGCTACCTTGCGTCGTTGGTTGCCAGCGAGATGCTTGACCTGCAGCTGGGCTACGGGACTAGGGGACGTCCCGAGCATCGCTACCTGGCGAGGTAAGCGCGGACGAAACTATTACGAGCGTTGGATGAATTCTCGGTTCCTCACCCAAAAAGCAAACCACATGACAGCCGGGATAGCGGCTAAGAGCGCCAGTATTCCAAACGGAATTGTTATCGGCGCCGACAATGCGAAGGCCGTTGCGAGCATGGACAACGTACCAGCCGCAATTCCTAGCATTGCCGAGTTCGGGGCAGCTTTACCCGCATTCGCAACGGCCGTAATTCCGGTGATGGTGGCCCCGAATGCGGCGAGCAAAGAAACCACGAACAGTCCGTGAGCGCCGGTGAATATAGATCCCACGCTAAAGCGCGCTGCCACGAAGACCTTGAGACCCATTGGCATCCCCAACGGTTCATTTGAATGCATCGTAGCTACCTCCAGCCAGGTTTCGTTCAGCAATCTTTAGAGAACTGCGCGTTCAAATCTCAGCATATCTATTTCTGTTAGGTCAAGACAGCGCATATCGGATGAATTATCGAGTTCAATCCTCAACTTTAAGTAGGACAGTCCAGCGTTGGACTCGTACCTGGCTCAAGTTTCTTGTTGCAAGCGGGCACGTTGGGGTAGCGTCTCTTTCTATGGAACATCCAGACAGGCGCGGGAACACTCTACTGAGCAAATATTCGACCGGATTCTTCATCGCCATATTCGTATCGATTTCCCTCGCTTGGAACCAGCGAATTCCTGACCCGTGGGGCTTGTACCTGATTCTCCTCTCCGTAGGTGGCCACACCGTCACCCTCGTATGCCTGGCGGTCGAGAAATCTCGAGTGGAATCACGAGAGACCTGAACTGTGCGCAAGCGGTTGGCAAGGTTGAGGCGAAACTAGTGGAGCGGGGCCAGAAACCTTTGCCTTTGTGATACGTCCGCTAGGACGAGATATGCAGCAAAAGTCATGCAATGTTCGTTTGCGGCAGGGGACCCAGGGCGGTGGGAGCTGTTCCGGAAAATACCTGCCGAGCCACCTCATTGAATCTGCTCATGGCTCGGAACCAATAATGCGCGGGATTCAGGCCGCATGCCCGTAGGGCCTGAGCGTGGTCGAAGCAAACAACAATTGCCGCGCCTGCCGCCACCACCGACCAGATTCCACGTACGACATGTTTCAGCGGCTTGGGCGTAAACTCAAACCCTTGACGCAGACGGTCGATCTGGAAACGAAGGTGGTTTCGTTCGTCTGAGGCGATTCTTCTTCCCAGCCCGCGCAGTGTCGCATCCGGTGCATGGCTTGCTAGGGCCTCGAAATATCCCATGGCGACGCTTTCAGCAATGAGGAACAGCCCGAGCTCGGTACGCAACCCCAACATTCGCCGCAGCAGGGTGAAGGCCTTATCCGACCAGTACGATTCCAAGCGTGGGGCATCCAGGTAATCCAGCGCTTGTCCGAACAACCGAGAATGCTGCTGTTCTTCGCGCACCAGGAGCTCAAGTGCTCGTACGTAGGTCGAGTCGCCGGCCCGCTCCGCCAAACCTAGCAAGTGCCTGCCTTCGCCGCTTTCGCCAAGCTCAAGACGCTGGAAAGAGCGGATGAATCCGCGTCGTGCATTTTCCGTTAGCGCAGGAACACCCCTCCAGTTCAATTGCGCGTTCATCGTGTCATGCAGTCTCGAGTTTGCTTCAAAATATGCCAACCATGATGTGAATTGCATAGCTCCACGGTAGCCGTGGGATGGGTCAGCACGAGCCGTTGAAACATTAAACATCAGTACCGTGTTTCGTGAGCTGTTCACGCAGCTGACACCATGCGGCTAACTCGCCGCGAAATACTGGTGATCATGACGCAAATTTCACGGCGCAATCTGCTCACTGGCGCCTTGGGCGCCGGTGCTCTGACGCTCATTTCCCCGGCCGGTTCGGCGTTGGCCGCAAATAGTCCGCGTCTGGTCCGTTCGCGGCTAGGCCTCACCAATGGCTTCTCGATGGGAGATGTCTCCACCAACAACGCGGTGCTTTGGGCTCGCGCCACCGGTGAAGGCCGGCTGCGGGCGCAACTGCGTGCCATCGACGAGGCGGGAGCGATTATTCGCGGCCGCGGATCATTCGAACGAACCCTGCGCGGTGCGCAGGCGAACTCCAACACCGACTTTACCGCCAAGATTTCCGCATCCAACCTGCCGGCGGGTACTCGATTCGCGGTGACCATCGGTTTCGAGGACGAGAACGGGACCCTGGGAGAAACCAACACCGGTTCCTTCCTCACCGCGCCTTCGCTCACCGGCCGCCGGAACCACAGCGCATCGATGGCGCAAAGCTTCGTCTGGTCTGGCGATACGGCAGGCCAAGGCTGGGGCATCAACGAGGAAATCGGCGGCATGCGGGCCTACGCGGCCATGCACGCGACCAAGCCTGACTTTTTCGTGCACAGCGGCGACACCATCTACGCCGACGGCCCGATCGCGGCCGAAGTTATGGAGCCAGATGGCCGAATCTGGCGCAACCTGGTCACCGAGGAGGTCTCGAAGGTCGCCGAAACCCTGGCGGAATTCCGTGGCCGGCACCGCTATAACCACATGGATGCAAATGTGCGCGCCATGTACTCCGAGGTTCCGGTCATCGCGCAGTGGGATGATCATGAGACCCACAACAACTGGTGGGCCGGGGAGACAATCGAAGACGAGCGATACACCGTGCGGGATGTCAATACCCTCGCTGCCCGCGGTCGCCGTGCCTGGCAGGAATACCAGCCCATCGCCGATCCGCGTGCCATGCGCGGGGGCACCGGGTTTGAGCCCGCCCGGATCTACCGCAAGATCTCCCGCGGACCGGCCCTTGACCTCTTCGCCCTGGACATGCGCAGCCACAAGTCGGAGAATACCGCCGGACTGGAAGCCGAAGAGACCACGACCCTCGGCGAGGAACAGCTGAACTGGCTCGTTGAGGGCCTGCAGAAGTCGAAGGCCACCTGGAAGGTGATCCTCAACGACCTGCCGCTGGGCGTCATCGTTCCGGACGGCAAGGCCCAGGAATCGATCGCCAACGCCGAGCACGACGCACCGCTGGGCCGCGAGCTGGAGCTCGCCAGGCTGCTCAAAGCGATCAAGGACCGCGGCGTGAAAAACGTGGTCTTCTTGACCGCGGACGTGCACTATTGCGCGGCCCACCACTATTCCCCGGAGCGCGCCGCCTTCGGCGACTTCAACGAGTTCTGGGAATTTGTGGCCGGTCCGGTCAATGCAGGATCATTCGGTCCGAACAAGATGGACGGGACCTTCGGACCCAAGGTGGAATTCGCGCTGGCCGGAACCACCAACCAGTCGCCGCGCGACGGCAAGGGCCAGTTCTTCGGCCATGTCGACCTCGACGAGTCCGAGCGATTCACCGTTTCGCTGCGCAATGGCCTCGGTGAGACCGTCTACGCCAAGACCTTGGAACCGGCGCGCTAATCCGCCACCTTAACTGCTGCATTAAAAAGCGGCGGCGCAGATCCTCAAGATCTGCGCCGCCGCTTTCGCTGGTATTTAGCGTCCGGTACCGCCGTACACGGTGGCTTCCACGTCGGTGTCCAGATCGAAAGCGGTATGGATGGCGCGGACCGCGTCATTGAGCTTGTCCGCGTCGGTTACCACCGAGATGCGGATCTCCGAGGTGGAGATCATGTCCACGTTGACCCCGGCCTGGTGCAGCGCCTCGAAGAAGGTGAAGGAAACTCCTGGGTTCGAGCGCATGCCCGCACCGATGAGCGAGAGCTTGCCGACCTCGTCGTTGTGCTCGATATCCTCGAAGCCGATTTCGCCGCGGGAGGTTTCCAGCGCCGCGAGAACTCGTTTGGTCTCGGTCATCGGCAGGGTGAATGAGATATCGGTGGAGCCGGTACCGCGGGTCGAGATGTTCTGCACGATCATGTCGATATTGGCCTGCGCGGCCGCGATAACCCCGAAAATCTGTGCTGCCTTGCCCGGGATGTCAGGCACGCCAATGATGGTGACCTTGGCTTCCGAATGGTCGTGGGCAACACCGGAGATGATTGGCTGTTCCAAGGGTTCTCCCTCTTGAATCTTGATCTTGTCGTTGGGGTCCGGGAGCACCCAGGTGCCCTCGTTGGTGCTGAATGAGGAGCGCACGTGCAGCGGCACGCCGAAACGGCGGGCGTACTCCACGCAGCGCAGGTGCAGGATTTTGGAGCCGCTGGCCGCCATCTCCAGCATTTCCTCGCTGGAAATCTCGTCGATCTTCTTCGCGGCACCGACCACTCGAGGATCGGCGGTGTAGATGCCGTCAACGTCGGTGTAGATCTCGCAGACATCGGCGCCGAGGGCGGCCGCAAGGGCCACCGCGGTGGTGTCCGAGCCGCCGCGGCCCATGGTCGTGATGTTCTTCGATTCCTTGCTCATGCCCTGGAAGCCGGCGACGATCGCGATGAAGCCGCGGTCGATGGCGCGGCGGATACGCTGCGGAGAAACCTCCATAATGCGTGCCATGCCGTGGGTCGAGTCGGTGATCAGCCCCGCCTGCGATCCGGTGAAGGACACCGCGCTCTCGCCGAACTGGTCGATGGCCATGGCCAGCAGCGACATGGAGATGCGTTCACCGGCCGAAAGGAGCATGTCCATTTCGCGAGCGGGGGCGTCCTCGGTGAGCTGGGCCGCGAGGTCGAGCAGTTCGTCGGTGGAGTCGCCCATTGCGGAAACGACCACAACGACTTCATGGCCCTGCGCCTTGGTATCAATAATTCGGCGCGCGACGCGTTTGATGCCTTCGGCATCGGATACGGACGAACCGCCAAATTTTTGAACTATCAGGCCCATGGGCGCACACTCCAACTGATGAAAGTTGTTGATGCGCATCGTGCTGCCAGCACAGATGCGACATATCTACCGTAGATAATTGTGTCAGTACCGCGGGTGCATCACCTAGTTGTGAAGGTAACCATTGGTCATATTGCCTAGCCTTTGGTGTTTCGATGCCTGGAAATGCGGGTCATTTGCGCGCTGTGGCTAAGATTTGTCGCCAAAATGACTTCCAGCCATCCAATACCTGAGGGTTGGAGAGCCGTGAATGCTCAGCGCTTACGCTTGCCTTGTCGCCTTTGAGCGAGATGTTCACGCTCACCCGGCTTCCGTCGCTGAATTCGGCCTTCCAATACCGCCATCGATCCGAACCGCTGACGGAGGCTTCCCCCACCAGCTGCGCGCCGTTGAAGTCGGTTCGCACGCCGACGGCTTCCACCCAGCGAGCCAGGGCGCCGTCCAGATCGGCGGCCATGGTGGCCGAGACGGAGCCCTTGAAGGTGCCGTCGCTGGACTGGCCCGGGACCCGGCGGCCGATGTGCTGCTCGTAGGCGATGGCCACGGACTGGGCCCACCAGCCGGGATTGGAAAGTTTGGCGGGCATCATCTCGTAGGCCAGCGAGGCGAGCGGTTTATGCGCCAGCTCGCTGGCTCCGCCCGCTTCGAGCCGGCTGACCCATTGGTCCCACCCGGTGCCGGTGGCCTTGGCGATTGCCTCGATATTGCTGCCCTTGATTGCCATGAAACGAGTGTAGCCACTGCAGCCAAGGACTAACCAGCCCGCATGTAGCCTGGCGGCCAAGGTCGCTGCCGGGTCATCAGCCGATCCGGGCGCGCAAATGGCGTGGATCCGCAGCCTTCACCGAAGGCCGCGGCTCCACGCCAATGGTTCACAGTTCGCGCAAATCCGTGTTGAGCCTGCCGAGCAAGCCAACCAGATGATCCAAGTCGTCGTCGGACCACTGCGTAATGCGTTCGCGCAAGCCGTCGCGCCAGGACTGCAGCCATCCGCGCCAGCGTTCCTTGGCCAGCTCGGTGGGCAGCAGGTTGGAGACCCGGCGGTCGGCTTCATCGACCTGCCTGCTGACCAGTCCGAGCTCTTCGAGGCGCGTGACCAGGCGGGAAAGTGTGGCCTTGTCCGTCATGAGGTGCTCGCAAATTTCGGACTGCGTGATGCTCTGGCATTTGAGGATCATTCCCAGCACCGGCACCGCCGCGGGCGGCAGTCTTTCATCGAGCCGGGCGGCAAGGGTGCGACGCGACTTGGCGGTCACCGAGATCAAGGTGAACAGTTCTTGCTCGGCGGCGTCGAATAGCACCCCGCGCCGGGTCTCCGGCTGCGCTTCATCCAAGGTATCCACGATGGCTAGGCGACGGTATCCGCGGTGGGAGAAGCGTCGGATTCCTCGGCCAGCCGCTCGGTATTGGTCTTGGTGTTCAAGTGCTGGTTAGGCAGCAGGATCACGGCGACGACGGTGATCAGCGCGAGCGGCGCGGCCAAGGCGAACAAGCCTGCCACTCCATCGCCGTAGATCGATTCGAGAATTATCCGCACCGGTTCGGGCAGCGTGGAGATCGTCGGCAGGGAACCGGAGTTCAGCGCCGCACCGACCTCGGCGGCCTTGTCGCCCAGCGAGGCGATGGCGTTGGTCAGCTCGCCCTGGCGCTCGGCGATCATATTCGGAATGGTGACCGCGAGCATTGCGCCCAGCCCGGCGGTGCCTGCGGTGCCGCCCAAGGTGCGGAAGAAGGTGACCGCTGAGGAAGCGACGCCGAGGATCTTTGGATCCACCGAGTTCTGCACCACCAGCACCATATTCTGCATGACCAGGCCTACGCCCGCGCCGAGGATGAACATGTAGAGGCCCACCAGCCAGAAGGCGGTGTCGTAGTGGATGGTGCCCAGCAGGTACAGGCCGATAACCTGCAGTACGGCACCGGTGACCACAAAGGCCTTCCATTTGCCGTAACGCGAGATCAGCGCGCCGGCGATGGTGGAGACGACCAGGAGGCCGGCCATCATCGGGAAGGTCATCAGACCGGCCTGGGTGGCGGTGGCACCACGGGCCATGATCATGTACTGACTGAGGAACACCGAGGTGCCGAACATCGAGATGCCCACCACGAGCGAGGCGATCACCGCGAAGGTGAAGGTGCGGTTCTTGAACAGCTGCAGGGAGATCAGCGGGTCTGCAACCTTGAACTCGACGAGCACGAAGACTGCCAGCAGGATGATCGAGCCGATCACCATGAGGTAGCTGGTGGCCGAGTTCCATTCGAACTGGCTGCCGCCCATGGAAAGCCAGATCAGCAGCATTGCCACGCCCGAGGCGAGCAGCATGATGCCTAGGTAGTCGATCTGGACCTTGCGCTTGGCGATGGCTGGTAGGTTCAGCGTGCGCTGGATCAAGATGATTGCCACGACGGCGAAAGGCAGCGCGACGAAGAAGTTCCAGCGCCAGTTGATGGTGTCGGTGACGAAGCCGCCGATCAGCGGCCCGCCGACGGTACCCAGCGCCATAACGGCCCCGAACAGGCCCATGTACTTGCCGCGTTCGCGCGGCGAGAGGATATCTGCCATCACGATCTGGCTCAGCGCGCCCATGCCGCCGCCTGCCAGGCCCTGGATCACGCGCATGGAGATCAAGAATTCGGTGTTCTGCGCGAAGCCGGCGGCCGCGGAGGCAAGCACGAACATGGCCAGGGCAATCTGCAATAGCAGTTTGCGGTTGCCCAGGTCGGCGAGCTTTCCCCAGATCGGGGTGGAAATTGTGGTGGCAAGCAGGGTGGCGGTAACCACCCAGGTGAACGCCGTCTGGCTGCCGTTCAGGTCAGAGACGATTACCGGGAGGGAGCTGGACACTACCGTGCCTGCAAGGATTGAAACGAACATGCCCATAAGCAGACCGGTCAGCGACTGCATGATCTGCCGGTGGCTCATCTTGGGTTTTTCGACCGGTGCTACTGCGGTCATGCGGACTCCAAAGGACTCAAAGATAAAGTTGACTGATATCAACTATATGCCGATAGTTGACCATTATCAACCAATGTGGTTGAGTCCACAGACAAGAAGGCCCGGACCATCTGGTGATGGACCGGGCAGCATGAAATATGCTCGTGTGGCAGGGAACCTAGGCCCGTGAAGTGCTCGGTGCGATGGTGTTGCGTCGCCCTTCGAAGGCGCGGGCCAAGGTGACCTCGTCGGCGTACTCCAGGTCGCCGCCCACGGGCAGGCCAGAAGCCAGACGGGTGATCTTGATGCCCAGCGGGCTGAGCTGACGCACCAGATAGATTGCGGTGGCCTCGCCCTCCAGGTTCGGGTCGGTGGCGAGGATCAGCTCGGTGATCGAGCTGTCACCCAGGCGGGTGACCAGCTCACGAATGTGCAGCTGTTCCGGGCCGATCCCGGCGATCGGATTAATCGAGCCACCCAGCACGTGGTATTTGCCATTGAAGGCGCGGGTGCGCTCGATGGCGAGCACGTCCTTGGACTCCTCGACGATGCAGATCTGGCTGGTGTCGCGGCGCTCGTCGCGGCAGATCCCGCAGGTGTCCTGCTCGGAAATGTTGAAGCAGATCTCACAGAAGCGGACCTTCTCCTTGGCCTGCTGGATGGACGCGGCGAGGCGCGTCATATCCTCGGCGTCGGCATCGAGAATGTGAAAAGCGATGCGTTGCGCCGATTTAGGACCGATGCCGGGTAGCCGACCGAGCTCGTCGATCAGTTCCTGAACAGCACCTTCGTACACCTAATGCCCACTTTCCTGACAGCTCAAACGTCCATTTATCTTGCGGTGCCATAATTGGCCTGCGGTGGTATCCCACCGTCCTATACCCTAGTGTCTCACCTAGACAGTTTGGCAGTTAGAGCCCGCGCTTAATTTCCACGACATTTCCGTTAACGTCACGCTGCTCGATGACCATGCCGCCGAGCAGCCGCTCTACCGCGGGGACGCCGATGAGTGCCGAATCCTCGACCTCGATGTCGTCTTCGCTGGGCGTGAACTCCTCCGGCTCTGGTGCCGGGGACGGAGGCTGGGCGCGATCCGGCGTGCCCCAGTTGCTGGCGGAACTTTCCACCGGCACTGCCGGAGCGCTGTCCTTGGCCTGGCTCATCAGCTGCTGGTAGCGGCTGAGTCGCTGTCCGGCGGTCGGCGCCGGGGCCTCGGCAATTGGCTGCTCGGCCGGTTCGCCGGGTGCGCCCCATGCGGGAGCGGACTCGGTGGCAGGCTGCACGGAAGGCTTCGGCGGCGCCACCCGAACAGGCTCGGGGGCAACCGGTGCCGGCGTTGGTGCCTCCGGCTCCGGCTCGCGGATCGCCTTGGACTCGAAGGTGTCGGTGGTGCTGCCCGGATGCAACGGTGTGGAAGAAACCGGACGCGAGATTACCGGGGCTCCCACCTCTGCCTGGCGTGCGCTGAGCCCGGCGGTCAGCCGGGGACGCGGGGCCACCGGGGGGCCGTCAAAGGAGCGCGGAGCGGTACCTCGCGGCGCTGGGGCCACGGGTTCCAGCACGGCCGCAGCGAGTTCGGATGATGCGCTAGCTTCCTGCGGCTTTGCTGGTTGCGGGCTTGCCGCTGAGCCCGTCGCCGGAACGGTGGGAGCCTGCGGCGCTGGGCTGCCAGACGTGCCGTACCCGTCGTCGGGGTACGGGGGCTCGTCCATATACGGCTCGTCCAGCGGAGGCGGCACATCGTCGTAACTGCTGACGTACCCCGAATCACCTGATGGCGATGGCTTGCTGGCCGGAGCCGGAGCCGGAGCCGGAGCCGGAGCCGGAGCGCTGGCTGGTTGCGGGCGCGACGGAGCGTTGGGCGCTACCCCAGCGATCGGAGCCTGTACGTTGGTGGCTGCTGCTGGGGAGGACGCCGGTGTTGGCCGGCGTTCACCTTTTGGGGAACCACCACCGGCGGGTGCCGATCCGCCCTCGGCAAGTACGACTTCGATCTGTTGGCCTGCCACCTGGCACAGGATGCCTACCAATATCTGCATCATGTCCGGACGATTGCGCAGATTCACAATTGGACCGGTATTGCTGAACGCGATCGTCAGCGTGCGGCCATCGAAACCGGCGACCGAACCATAGTTGGCGACCATGGAATGGAGCACTCGGGAGCTTGACTGCAGCTGCTCCAAGACCGCCGGCCAGGCCTGCTGGAACTGCTGAACCGATGCCCCGGCAGCATGCGACTGCTGTGCTGGCGGCGTGGATTGCTGGACCGGTTGCTGTGGCGCCTGCTGCTGGGCAGTTCGAGCGGCTTGTGCGCGTTGCTGCGCTTCGGCTTGCTCGCGTGCCGCCTTCTCCTGGGCAGCACGCTGTGCTGCAGCTTCCCGTTCTGCAGCGGCGCGTTGCTCGGCCTGCTCGCGTGCGAGCTTTTCTTGCTCGGCCCGTTCCGTTGCGGCACGTTGTTCGGCCTGCTCGCGAGCTGCCTGTTCCTCGGCGCGGCGGCGTGCCTCGTGGGCTGCCTGTTCCTGTGCCTGGTTCTGCGCCTGCTGCTGAGGCTGCGCTTGGCCTTGAGCTTGTTGAGCTTGTTGATCTTGCTGCGGCTGTTGCTGTTGCACCTGGCGAGGGTCAACCTGCTGCGGGGCTTGCTGAGGACGATTTTCAGCCGCACGGCGAGTGAACTCGGCCATCGCCGCATTTTGCTTCACGTCATCGATGGAAACACCAGTACCGAAGGACAAGTCTTCCCCTGCGGCCGGATCTGGAACCAGGCTGAACGGCGCGACGCCTTCCGGACGAGCTTCGGGAACGCTCGGACCCGGCTGCACCGGAGTGGTGACCGGATTCAAGTCTTCCTTCGGGCCCCAGGTGGCTCCCCAATCGGCCGCTTCGCCGGTGTTGAGTGAACGGGCGGCGTCCGGATCCAGCGGAGCGTTAATATCTGGCTCTTCTTGCGTCACCGGCGGCTGCTGTTCGCGAGGCTGACCTGGCTGTTGCTGCGCCTGCGAAGGCTGTTGAGCTCGTGCTTCCTGGTGCTGCTGTTCGCGTGGCGCGGGTTCTTGCTCCCGCGGCTGGACGTTCTGTTGCTCGCTAGGGGCAACTTTCTGTTCCTGCTGCGCCTGAGCTGGCGCGGTCGGCTGCGTCTGGGGCTGGGAGGCGCTGGGCTGCTGCGCCGGCGTTACGGGAGTGCCGGCGGAGGACTGTTCCTGGGCTGCCGGCTCGACGCCGCCATTGCGCAACTTCGCGGCGGCAAGGGCCTCGCGTACCGCGGCCGCTCCTTGGCGGGCCGCCGCGGGGGAGGGGACAACGCCCGATGACTGCGTTGGCATTTCGCCTTCCGGGAGCTCTGGAAGCGCGCCGCCGGTCATCGTATGACGTTCCAAGCGATCGAGGCGTGCGGCGAAAGAGCTCGCCGAGTTTTCCGCTCCAGGCAGCATCAAACGCGCCGCCAACAGTTCCAAGTGCAATCGCGGAGAGGTCGCGCCGGTCATCTCGGTCAGCGCCTGGTTGGTCACATCGGCCCAACGGCTCAGTTCACCGGCGCCGACCAGCGAGGCCTGCATGTGCAGCGACTCCAGTTGATCGGCTGGGGTGCCTCGCAGAATTTTCTCCAGGCCTTCAGGCATCGCCTTGGCGATGATCAGATCGCGCATGCGTTCCAGCAGATCTTCAACGAAACGTCGCGGATCCAAGCCGGTTTGAATGATGCGGTCGATGGCGCCAAAGAGCGAAGCGCCGTTGGCCTCGTGCAGGGAGAGGATGACCTCATCGAGCAGCGTGGAATGGGTATAGCCGAGCAAAGCAATGGCGGTCTCATAGTCCACGCCTCCTTCACGGGCACCAGCCATCAGCTGGTCTAGCACCGAGAGGGTGTCGCGCACCGAACCGCCGCCGGCGCGAATCACCAGCGGAAGCACGCTGTCGGCGACCACTACGTTTTCGCGTTCGCAGAGCGTCTTGAGGTATGCCAGCAGTGCCTCGGGCGGCACCAAGCGGAACGGATAGTGGTGGGTGCGCGAACGGATAGTGCCGATGACCTTGTCCGGTTCGGTCGTCGCAAAAATGAACTTGATATGTGGTGGTGGCTCTTCGACGATCTTCAACAGGGCGTTGAAGCCCGCCGAGGTGACCATGTGGGCCTCGTCGATGATGAAAATCTTGTAGCGGTCGCGGGTAGGTGCGAAGGTCGCACGTTCACGCAGATCACGGGCGTCTTCGACACCACCGTGGCTGGCGGCGTCGATCTCGATGACATCCAAGGAACCGGGGCCGCCGTTTGCCAGCTCGACACAACTGGGGCAGGTTCCGCACGGGGTAGGAGTCGGCCCCTGCGCGCAGTTCAGGCAACGCGCCAGAATGCGTGCGCTGGTCGTTTTGCCGCAACCGCGCGGACCGGAAAACAGGTACGCGTGATTGACCCGGTTCTTTTCCAACGCAGTCATCAACGGGGTCGTGACATGTTCCTGCCCGATGACCTCGGCGAAAGTGTCTGGACGGTATCTGCGATAAAGCGCTGTACTCACACCGGTACCCTATCGGTTGTGCGATGCCGGAGGCATCAACTGGTCAACAATAAATTCTGGTTCTACGACCCAAGGCTCGCGAGGCAAAGCTGAAGGGTTGAAGGAGTCCAAAGCGGCCTGCAAAGACGTGCCGGGCAAGCCCAATGACTCTAACAAGTAGGCGCGGATCTGTGCGCCATTTAGTCCTTTTTCGGAAAGGTCTTCGAGCGTAACCGCACCATCGCGTTTAGCCAGACGTTGGCCTTGAACGTTCAATGCCAACGGGACGTGGGCGTACGTAGGAATAGGCAATCCGAGCAGCTGCGCTAGGTATGCCTGGCGTGGGGCGGAGGACAGCAAATCGTCACCGCGAACAACCTGGTCAATGCCGGAGGCGCCATCATCAACGACCACTGCAAGGTTATAAGCGGGGGAGCCGTCATTGCGCAGCAACACAAAATCATCCACCACGCCGGTGTACGGCCCGAAAAGCTCATCGTGAATGGTGAACTGATCAACCGTGGAACGAAGGCGCAGAGCGGCCGGACGTTGTCGGGCCCTTTCGGCACGTTCTTCGGCAGTGAGATTTCGGCACGTGCCGGGGTAGGCGCCGGGTGCCGCGTGCGGCGCGCTGGCAGCCTCTGAAATGTCTTTGCGCGTGCAAAAACACTCGAAGACCAAGCCGTTTTCGCGAAGAGCTTGGATTGCTTCGAGATAAATGGGGAGGCGATCGCTTTGGCGGACCACGGGAGCATCGAACTCCAAGCCGATGGAAGCCAACTCCGAAAGCTGTTGCTCCTCGGCGCCGGAGCGCACTCGGTCAAGGTCTTCGATGCGCAGAAGGCATTGCCGATCGGTGGACCGGGCAAAAAGCCAAGCAAGAATTGCGGTGCGCAGATTGCCCAGGTGGAGTTGCCCGGTCGGGCTTGGGGCGAAACGACCAACGCCCACGCGAACTCCATTCGGCTTGCTAGAAAAATCAAAGACCCCTCATGCACCTGCCAGAGCCCATCTACCCTTGCTACCTTCCGGTCCTGGGGGAGTTCAACAGGATGACACCACACGAGGGGTCACAGAAGATACTACCCGAAAGTTGGGGGTGGATGAAAATCGGTAGCCGTGCGCTTGCTCTCAATCCAACCCCTGAAAGGAAGGAAGCTATGTCACCCGGCTTTCGAATCCGGCGGGTCAAACCAACCTAGAATCCGGCGAACTCGAGCAGGCAATTCCGAGGCGGGGAGCATCGGGGTTTGGCTCCGTTCAAAGTCGAAGTTCTGCACGCTGGTGACGCTACCCGGTAGCTCAACCTGCAAGATTCCGTTCGGCGAACGCCAATTGACCGAACCGTCGGCCATGTATGTGGCCTGCCAGCCTAAGGCGTGCTTATACATTTGGTGCCGCTTGCACAGTAGCTGCGAGTTGTCGCGGTTCGTATGCCCGCCTTTGGCCCAGTCATCGACATGGTCGATTTCACTGGAATCCGGAAGTCTGTTGCAACCAGGGAACCTGCAGTGGTTATCCCGTAATCGCAGGAGGTCCTTGAGGGCTTTCGTTGGGCGGTACTTCTTTCGCCCGACGTCGATGACGGCACCGGACCAAGGGTCGGTGAGCACCGTCATCAGCGAAGGAGCATCCTTTGCCAGTCGCAAGGCTGCACCTAGGGCGATTGGCCCGTAGCCTTCCAGATCGGCCAACGTTCGAGTCGGATCTGCGAGCATTTGCAAGGCGGGGATGGTCAAGGCCACCCGCGCTTTGAGCGGAGTGCCGTTTCCGGCCGGCCAGCCATCGAGCAAAGCGTCCCGGAAAATATCGGCGCGGCGTTGTTGCTCGTTGCGCAGATCATCAGGGTCATCATGTTTCGTGGCGTGCCAGTTGATGGTGTTGATGATTGCCAAGGCATCCTCGGCTGGAAGTCGAATTTGAAGCACGGCCATGCCGTCGGCCTCCGGCCACCAGATCACCGAACGAGATTCACGCCCTTTTTCATGTCTCGTCTCCGCAGGTTCTGGCAAGAAACGTTCACGCATTTTGCGAGCACGATCCTTCACCGTGCGATCCGAGCCGGTGCGAGCGATCGGCAAGAGTACTTC
Source organism: Arthrobacter sp. MYb221 (assembly GCF_002979835.1). Classification (NCBI taxonomy): domain Bacteria; kingdom Bacillati; phylum Actinomycetota; class Actinomycetes; order Micrococcales; family Micrococcaceae; genus Arthrobacter; species Arthrobacter sp. MYb221. The sequence continues at coordinate 260,786 of NZ_PCPW01000005.1, forward strand.
TTGCATCTGTTGCACGTTCTCGGGCTCAAGGTCCTGCGCCTGGTGAACGATCTCCGTGGCGCTCTTGGTGGTGATGGCGCCCTTTCCTAGCTCGTTCAAGGTATCGGGGCAGAGGTGACGAAGCCCCTCGGCGTTGAATAATTTGCCTTGGACTATGCGTTCGCTTTGCCGCAGTGCACCAGATGCCTCGGAAATGAATGACGAACGAACCAAAGGTTCCGCTTCGGGATCAATTCCGAAATGCACTGCAGACTGCGTTTGCAAAGTGTCTTCGACTAAAGGGTCCTGAGTGCCGGACAAGGCGGCTTGCTTGCTAGTCAGCTCGTAGGTATCGGCCAGTAAAGCAGCTTCTGCCGCATCCAACATACTGCGTATCCGACCAAGGGTTTCCAGTTGCTTGAGCCCAGTGGCTGGTTCGATTGCCCTGCCCTGCTCATGAAGGCTCTTGATAGTTGCTGCTAGCTTCGCGAAGATCGTTTCTTGCTCAACGTGGGCAGCCCACACGCCGTCGGTACCTGGATCGGTTCTGGTGCCCGGCGGACTGATATGCAGCCGATGAGGATCATCGCCGCTATGAAATACCTCTCGTTTGTTCATGTTTTAAGTATCCAGCGCCGCGGATAGGGTCTTCGGCGGACGAGCGCCAGATGTGGATAAACTAGATAATCCCCGAAATTTCGCCAATTTTTTGCTGAAAATACGTGTAGTTGAACCCACAAGGCTCTCGATTCGTGATTGTGGAGATATTTAGATATGCTGGTACCTGCTCCACGGAGCAAACTGAGGAGGATTCGCCTAGCGGCCTATGGCGCACGCCTGGAACGCGTGTTGGGTTAACGCCCTCAGGGGTTCAAATCCCCTATCCTCCGCCATGTGAAGAGTCGAGACATCGTTTACAGATGAGTCGCGACATGCTTTACAAATTTTTATCGGATTCCCTCGGCCATCG